>CANBUA010000202.1 GCA_947372535.1 Burkholderiales bacterium | reverse complement strand
CGCATGGTCTTGCATGCGGCCCGGCAGTTCCCGCAAGCCGGGCGGTTCATCTCGCGCGTGGGCGTGGCGCGCAGCCTGGACAAGATGCCCAGCCTGGGCTACCTCATGCGCGACCTGATCGAGGCGACCGAGGCCGGCCGCTTCACGCTGACCGACCCGATGCTGGGCATGGACCTCGTGATCGGCACCACGAGCGCGGTCCTGTTTTCACTCGGCATGCGCACGCACTCGTCTGAAGACTACCCCCAGGACATCACCTTCCACATCTTGCTGGGCCTGGGCATGACCCGGTCGGCCGCTCGCAAGCTGGTCGACAAGCCCATCCCGACCGTGCAGCTGCCACCGGAAGCCTTGCTGGTGCGCACACGCCAGGCGATCCTTCCGCATCCGTGACGCCCAACGCCAAGCGCCTCGCACCCACCGCCCCATCCACCTTCATTGCACTACACATGTTCAGCGCCAAAGACACCGTATTGATCACAGGTTGTGGCTCCGGCATCGGCAAAGCCTTGGCCCGCCGGTTTCACCACTTGGGCCTCACGGTTTGCGCCACGGCCCGGAGGCTTGACACCATCGCCGACCTGAAGGCGGAAGGCATGCTGACGCTGCCCCTGGATGTGTGCGACCCGGCCCAGATTGACGCCTTGCTGCGCGACCTCCATGCCAGTGGCTTGCGCGTGCACATGTTGATCAACAACGCGGGCTATGGCGCCATGGGGCCCTTGCTCGACACCCCGACTGACGCATGGCGCCAGCAGTTCGAGGTCAACCTGTTTGCGCCCGTGGCCCTGATCCGTGCGGTCGTCCCCGACATGGTGAGCAAGCGCCGTGGCGTGATCGTCAATGTCAGCAGCATCTCTGGTGTCGTGCCCACGCCGTTTGCTTCCCCCTACTGTTCCAGCAAGGCCGCGGTCAACGCCATGTCGGATTCGCTGCGCATGGAGTTGCGCCCGTTCGGCATCTCGGTGGTCACGGTTCAACCTGGAGGCATCCGATCGGCCTTCGGTGAATCCGCTGGCGACAAGGTCAGCCTTCAGCCCGACTCGCCCTTCCAGGCGGTGAAGGCGGGCATCATGGACAGGGCCCAGGAGGGCCAGAGAAATGCCATGCCTGCAGATGAATTTGCAGAGCGGGTGGTCCGCGCACTGATGGCCTCCAACTGCCCGGCCGTGCTGCGCTTCGGCGAAAAGAGCCGCCTGCTGCCGATGCTCAAACGCCTGATGCCCGACAGGATGCTCGATGGCATCCTGAGCAAGCGGTTTCAACTGGACAAACTTGCAAGCTAACATCCACCGCTCACACCCCTCATTGCACGCCAACGCACCCCTATTACTGTGAGCACTGGACTTTTCACCGCCTTGCCCGGCCTCGCCGTGGCCCCCGACCGCCAGGATCCCCGCCCCCTGGTGCTGTACCACGCCCATTGCCCGGATGGCTTTGGCGCGGCCCTGGCCGCCTGGCTGTTCTTTGAAGGCGAAGGCGAGTACGTGGGCGTGAGCCACGGCAAGATCGCCTCGCTGGCCGACCTGCCCGAAGTGGCCGGACGCGCCATCTACATCCTCGACTTCGCCTTTGACTCGGGCCTCATGTCGGCGCTGGACGAGCAGGCGGCCAAGCTGGTGGTGCTCGATCACCACAAAAGCGCCGCCGACAAGCTGGGGCAGTTCAAGTGCCGTTGTGGCGCGGTGCATTTCGACTTGAGCCAATCCGGCGCGATGCTGGCCTGGAAGTTCTTCCAGCCCGAGCGCCCCGCGCCCGCCCTGATCCGTTTCATTCAAGACCGCGACCTGTGGACCTGGGCCTACCCCGAGAGCGCCACCTTCCTGTCGGCCCTCGATCTGGAGCCCAACGAGTTTCCCCGCTGGGCCGAGATTGCCGCGTTCAGCGACGAACAGGTGGCCGCCTTCAGTCAGCGCGGCGGCGCCATGAACGAGAAGTTCCTGCACCTGTGCAAGGACATCGCGCGCGGTGCGGCACCGCTGGTCTTCAATGGCCAGACGGGCGTGATGGTGAACTGCCCCGGCGCCTTCACCAGCGAGGTGGGCAACCTGCTGTCGGCCGAGTGCGGCACATTTGCCTTCCTGTGGAGCGTGTCCAAAGACGGCGTGGTCAAGGTCGGCCTGCGCGCCGTGGCCGGCTACAACGCCATCCCGCTGGCCGAAGCCATGGGCGGCGGTGGGCACCCTCAGGCTTGCGGCTTCCGCATGGGGCCGGAGCGGCTGGCAGAGTTGCTGACGGGGGCGTTCAATTCGGATGCCGAAGCCCAGGGCAGTTCATCGCCGGCTTGACCCGCCCTCGGGCAATCAGCGCACGTTCAGGCCCGGCGACGAGGCCTCATGCAAGCCAACAGCCCGAGGCCTGCCAGCGCCATCGCGAAAGTGCCAGGCTCGGGCACGGCTGACATGACATCTCCCGAGCGCACGGCCAGGGCATAGGCCATGGGCTCCCCCCCAAGGAACCAGCCCGGCTGACGAACCATCACCATGTCTTGTGCCCCGTATTGCATCTGGAAGAACCACGAGTACGTGTAGTTGGCGCCAGCGCCGTACTGCGTACCCGACCAATACAGGTCATTCTTGAAGTTCAGAAAACTGCCGGCGTTCTGCAAGCCATAAACATTGGCATCCAGCGCACGGCCGTCGGGTGCAATGGACGACAGGTTGCCCAGGGTGCTGAAGAACAAACTGGCCATTTCGCTGGTGCTGACCGGCATGTTGAACGTGTTGAAGACGCCGCCAGCCTGGATGCGCGTCAACGCGGATGAATCCGTGCTCGGCAGCCGCCAGTCACTGATCGCCGTCGCACCACTGCCCGTCACCAGGTTTTGCGCCCAGCTGTTGGCCGTGGCCCAGTTCATGAACCCGCCCGTGCCATTGGCAGCGTTCCCGTTCGCGTCGCGCAGCCAGGTCACATTGAGCGCGTCGTCGTAGAGGTAGACCGCAGCCGCGCTGTCAGCCGCCACGGCGTTCAGTTGAACATCACGCCCCCACAGAGCGGCGTTCGCCGTCGCGGCAAGGCCCAGGCTGGACACCATGATGGCCAGGCTGGCCTGCGTGATGGACTTCAGGTATGGCGAGTTAGGCAGCATGGGGGTCTCAAAAGTTGCGTTGCGAATGGGAGGATCGCGCTTGAAGCGCCAGCGCGTTCTACAGGCCGTCGCTGAAGTTCAGCTGAAGTTCAGTGGAAGCGTCGGAATCCATTGCACATGTTGTTGATCTCATTGACACTTCGAAGCTTCACTCGGCGATGGTCACCGTGTCACACAACGACAAGCATGAGCTTGCGGCGCGGCGCGCCCTGGCCGAGAGCGAGGTCCGCCTGCAATTGGCCCTTGAGGCCACGCAAGCGGCCATTGTGGATTGGGACATCCCCTCCGGGCGGGTGTTCAGGTCTTCCCGATGCTGCGAATTGGTGGGACGAGATGCTGGCGAAGACCCGGGCAACGTCGAGTTCTTGACCTCGCTGATCGACCCGGAGCACCTGCCACGCGTGCGCCAGGCCATCGACGCGCACCTTGCTGGCAAAGCGGACCGCATTCAATTTGACTTTCGCCTGAATTCAACCGACGGCAGCGAACGCTGGTTGGCGAGCTGTGGCCGCGTGGTGGAACGCGGCGACGACGACACGCCACTGCGCGTGGTGGTCGCGCTCACCGATGTCACGGAGCAAAAGCGCATCGAGCGGGAGCTGAAAGGCCACCAAAATGAATTGAAGCGGCTGGTTGATGAGCGCACCGCTGAATTGATGGCTGCACGAGACCAACTGGCTGAGCGCGAGCGCTTTGTCCATGCCATTGCCGACGCCGTGCCCGGCCTGGTCGGCTATTGGGACGCCAACCAAATTTGCCGCTTTGGCAACAAGGCTTACCAGGCCTGGTTTGGCAAGACACCTGAGCAAATGAATGGCATCTCTGCTCAAGAACTCCTCACAAAGGAGCACTTGAGCCGCCTGTCGCCCTATATCTCGGGCGCTTTGGCTGGTCAGGAGCAGCGCTTTCAGCTCGACATCCTGGGCGTGGACGGCAAGCTGCGACACGCCCTCGCCTCCTACATCCCTGACCGCGTGGGTGATGTGGTGCGGGGCTTCACCATCGTGATCACCGACGTGTCTGACCTGAAGCATGCCGAGCTGCAGCTTGCCCAGGCCAACGCGGAACTGGCACAACGGGCGGCAGAAGCCGAAGGTGCGGTGCGCGCCAAGAGCGCCTTCCTGGCCAACATGAGCCACGAAATCCGCACCCCGATGAACGCCATCATCGGGCTCAACCACTTGCTCAAACGCGACGCCACCGACGCGCTGCAGCGCGAGCGGCTGGGCAAAGTGGACGATGCCGCCCAGCACTTGTTGCAGGTGATCAACGACATCCTGGACTTGTCCAAGATCGAGGCAGGCAAGATCAGCCTGGAGCGCCGCGAGTTCCAGATCGACGACGTGTTGGAGCGCAGCTTGGCCATGGTTCGGGGGCCAGCGGCCGAAAAAGGCCTGGAGCTGATCGTGGACAGTGACCACCTGCCCGGCCGCGCCATCGGTGACCCGACACGGCTGTCCCAAGTCTTGATCAACTTGCTCACCAACGCCGTCAAGTTCACGTCGACAGGCTGGATTCGACTGCGAGGCAGCCTGACAAGCCTGCACAGTGGGCGCCTGCAAGTGCGCTTCGAGGTACAGGACACCGGCCCGGGCATCCCCGATGAACAGCAAGCCAGATTGTTTGAGGCCTTTGAGCAGGGCGACAACTCGACGACGCGCCTGCATGGTGGAACCGGGCTAGGCCTGGCGCTGACGCGAAAGTTCGCAGGCTTGATGGGTGGCGAGGCCGGGGTGAACAGCACCGTCGGCTCCGGAAGCACCTTCTGGTTCACGGCCGAGTTCGAAGCTGCCAAGGAAGAACAGGGGGCGCAACCGGGACACAATTTGCAAGGGCTCAAGGCCTTGCTCGTCGATGACCTGCCAGAGGCCCGCGAGGCCCTGAGTGATCGACTGAACGGGTTTGGGATGCGCGTTGAAACCCGGCCGGATGCCGTGAGTGCCTTGGCCTTGCTCGACGAAACGGCACGTGCGGGGCAAAGCTTTGACGTGTTGGTCGTCGACTGGCAGATGCCCGGCATGGACGGATTGGCGCTGATCCACAGCGCGCGCCGCGCGATGGCTGGTGGCACGCCGCCGGCCCTGCTGATCACAGCCTATGACGATCAAGCCATGTGGACCGGCGCGCGCAAGGCCGGCGTCGCTGGCGTGCTGCTCAAACCGGTGACGTCCACCGCTTTGGCGAATGGCCTGGCACATGTGCTGCGCCGCACGGGTGCAGCACAGGCCAGTGGCTCTCCCGTGGGGGTGGCGGAGCAATTGCAGCGGCTCCACAGCGGAGAGCGCATCCTGCTGGTGGAAGACAACCCCGTCAATCAGGAAATCGCTGTGGAGCTCCTGCTGTCGGTGGGCCTGATCGTCGAGACGGCGAACGATGGACAAGCTGCCGTGGAGATGGCCCTGGCTCACGACTACGCACTGGTGCTCATGGACATGCAGATGCCGATTCTGGATGGCTTGGATGCCACACGGAGCATCCGCAAGCAACGCGGCCCCAAGCTGCCTATTGTGGCCATGACGGCCAACGCTTTCGGCGAGGATCAGGTGGCCTGCCTGGAGGCGGGCATGAATGATCACCTGGCCAAGCCCGTTGACCCCGAACACCTCTACCGCACTTTGCTGAAGTGGCTGCCCCGCGCAAATCAGGCAGGCACCTCACCGACGAATGGGTCATCGCACGGCGCAACGGCGCCGGATCTCGCCGCAAATTACCGGCTCGACGAGCGACTCGCCATGTTGCCGGGATTCAGCCTCACACAAGGGCTGGTCAGCGTCGGCGGCGACTTCGACCGATTGGTCCGGATACTCAGGGCCTTCATCGGGCAATACCGCGACGGGGACGCTGCCTTGGTCGAGGCGGCCCATCTCGGCAACCTCGCAGAACTCCGAAGCCGGACCCATTCGATCCGCGGCGCTTGCGCGACGGTCGGTGCGCTGGCTGCATCTGAACTGGCCAGATCGCTTGAACTGGCAGCAGCCCCGATGTCCGACATGCAATCACTGCCTCTTGATGCCCAGCAACTTCACGCGACACTTCAACAACTGGCCGCAGCCATCGCCTGCGAGTTGAGCCAATAGCTGTCCAATCGCTGATTCCACCATCGCCGTGCCACCTGGAGGCGAACACGCTTGATCTCGATCCAGTTGGTGGGCTCAGGCGTGAAACGCATGTGAAGCGGTGTCCGGGCATGCCCCGTTCACTTGCCCGGAGTGGCCGGCAAAGAGCGCACCACGGCGTCCTCCCGGTCTGCATTGATGCAATGCGGCTGCTTCCAGTCCCCCTGATACGCGATTTGGTCAACGCCGCCGGGACCAACACCGCCGGGCACGCGGTCCAGCTTGAGGTGGTTGCGGGTGCGCCATGCGATGGCATGGTCGGCACACGAGCTGTCGCCCGACACGCCTACAGCGCCCAGGATCTCACCCTTGGCGCCATACAAGGCCAAGCCACCGCCGAACACATTGATGCCACCCATGCGCTTCCCCACGAGCGGGTCGTTGGTCTGCCCCCAGGCAGCGACAGGACCTTGCAAAGCCACGTCAGGGTTGACGGGGTTGCTTTCTTGCAGGCCGAACAGGCTGCCGCCAGGCTGAACGGCGCTGTACAGGTTGGCGGTGGCCAGAGCCAGGCCTGGCAGGCTGAAGGCATTGGCGGTATAGGCCTTTTGGGCCGCGATGGCGCGACTGCCTGGCCACTGGTCGCCCAGGCCCTTGCCCGTGAACGCCACCGCGCACACCGTGCCACTGCGCGACACCACAGCCCCCCACATCTCGAGGTTGAAGCCGGCATTGTCGGCCTTGCGTGCTTCCACCAGGGCAGCGCGCAACTGGGCATGTGTGGGCAACGCGGCGCAGTCAGCGAGCCCACTGGTCGTGGCGGCTTGTGCAGCCAGGCTGACACCCATCGCCAGCGTGGCCATGGCAAAGGAGCGAGTGCGTGAAGTCATGGGATGTCCTTGGGTTTGATCACAATGGCGCGCAGTTTTGCAGTTGCCATTCCCCCTGTAAATGGAATGATTCGGAATTTAGAATTCCACCAAACGGAACTCCAATGGCGGCCCCAAAGTGCTTCACTCCAAAGACACGCTGAAGGTTTTTTGCGTGGCCGCCGAAGCAGAGAGCTTTCGCGAAGCCGCTGCGCGCCTGGGCATGTCACCCCAGGGCGTGACACGCGCGATCAAGAACCTCGAGGCGCACTACGGCGAATTGCTGTTTCACCGCACCACGCGCAGCGTGCGCATCACGGCGTTCGGCGCCGAACTGGCGCCTCGCGTGCGCGCCTGCCTGAGTCAGATCGAAGCCGTGCTCGCGCCGGTGGCGCCTCAGGCCTCAGGCGAGCTGGTGGGGCGCGTGCGCGTCACAGCGCCCCGCAGCCTGGGCAGGTTGCGGGTGTTGCCCGTGGTCAATGAGTTGGCTCGCCTGCACCCGGGCATCGTCATCGACATCCGCCTGTCCGATGAACTGGCCGATGTGGTGGACGGTCAGATCGACGTGGGCGTGCGCATGGGCTTCTTCAAAGACAACCGCTTTGTGGTGCGCAAGGTCGGCTCCGTGGGCTTTGGGGTCTATGGCAGCCGCGCACTCATCAAGCGCCACGGGATACCTGAGCGCGTCGCTGATCTGTCGCCATTGCCCACCACAGGCCTGATTGACCACAGCACGGGTCGTCCGTGGCCTTGGTTATTCAACAAAGACCGGCGCGTGCTGCCTGAGCCCTTTGCATTTGTCACGGACGACCCAGAGGCCGAGTGCGATGCCGTTTTGTCGGGAGTGGCCTATGGCCAGCTGCCCGACTACCTCGCCCAACACCACGCTCAGGCCAATCGCCTGGTGCGCGTGCTGGACGCCGATGCACCCGCGCCATGGGATGTGTATGTGTACCGACCACAACGCGGCCCCGTGCCCAAACGGGTACGGCTGGTGTTTGATGCCATCGCTGATGCCTTGAAAGGCAGCCCGTAACGGCATTGGCGCCATCCAACGCTGCGGCACCCGAAGTCAAGCGTCTGCGCACCCGAGTTGCGCCACCAGAAAGTCCACCATGGCCCTGAGCTTTGGGGCACCACGCGCTGCGGTTGCCACAAGGCCCAGGCGGTCGCCCCAAACGCGGGCTGAGGCGTCCACTGCGGCAAGGCCACGCGCAACTGGCCAGACGCCAGATCGGCGGCCACCGCGAAGCGAGGCAGCAGCCCGAGGCCCATGTCGGCCAGCAAGAGGTCTCGCACCACGTCGCTGCTGTTGACGATCATCTCTCAGGCTGTTCACTCGGCCCTGATGTCTGCACTGCGATACCCAGAGGACAAGAAGTTCCAGCGCTTCTTTCCCATGGACGATGGCGACTTCATTCACCCCGCAGACCGCAGCGAGCGCTACACGATCATTGAGGTGTCACTGTTCGAGGGCCGCAGCATGGAAGCGAAGCGCGCCTTGATTCAGGCCCTGTTCGACAATTTGAAGGCCCAAAGTGAACTGGGGGATTCGAGGCTTGAACGGGGCCAAATCACTGGCGGTGCTCACCCAGCCTGGTTCAACAAATCGAGGTAGGACACCGCCAAGAGGTCGCATTCTTGAATGCCCAAAGCCTGCATCAGGCGATGGGCCTCCACTTCGCCTGCCTCGACCGGTTCGTCGTCAGCCAGCACCACCTCCAGCTCAACGAAACTCCCCAAGCCTTCCACTTCGTCGATGTGAACGCGCGTCCGGCCGACCAGGTAAACCAAGCGCTGTTTTCGTACCC
>CANBUA010000201.1 GCA_947372535.1 Burkholderiales bacterium | reverse complement strand
GGTGGCTGTGGGCCGCGCTTCCCGGTGGTTCACCACCTCAGGCCCTTGATGACAAGGGCCGTGTATCGCCAGTCGCGCGGCGCTTAAAAGCTGTGATTGTACCCAAGAGCCAGCCGCTCCGCTAACCCGAAGGGCGGTTTAACGGGCCAGGGCCACCTGTTCGACGTGATGCGCCTCGCTGGCCGCCGGCACCGGTGGCAAGGGTGTGATGCCTGCGGGCACCATGGTTGGCACCACTTGAGGTGGCGTCACCGCGCTGACAGACGGCGCACCCGATGGCGTCACCACGGTGGCATCGGCCATCGCGCTGGGCTGAGGCAGGGGCGCATTGAAGGCGATCTTGCGGCCAGCCACCACCTCACGCAGGTAAGCCTGCTCAGCGAGTACCTTCGCGGCATAACCGCCATCGTCGGTCAGGTTGGCGGCCCCGACGTAAAACTTCAGGCCTTCTTCGAGGCCACCGGCACGCACGATGCAATCCTTGAGCACCTGCACACCCACGCGCAGATTGGTAACAGGGTCAAAGGCTGCGCGGCGTCCGCCGAAGATCTCATACTTGTCTTGGTGGATGCCGGTCATGACCTGCATCAGGCCCTGGGCACCGACGTGGCTCTGGGCAAAGGGGTTGAAACCCGATTCGATGGCCATGACGGCCAGGATCAAGGTGGGTTCCACACCGGCCTTCTTGCCGACCAACCAGGCCTCTTGAACCAAGCGGCCCACGGGCTCCTGGGCCACGCGGTAGCGGCGCGACAGCCAGCCCACCAAGGTGGCCTGCTGCCGATTGAGTTCGGACGGATCGGTGGCGGTGGCGCGGGCAATGGCCTCGGGCTCGGCCATGGCCAGCAACATCTCGTTGGGCACGGCCGCAGGCGTGCCGGCCAAGGTCGCGGCGGTGGCACGGTCCATCAGCCAGCCCAGCACGCGTTGCTCGGCCACATGGCGCACGTCGGCGCGCTCGGCCAGGAACAAGCTGGCGGCCACGGCGCACAGCCCCAGCAAGGCCAGGGTGTTGTGGCTGACATGGCGCATGCCCGAGACCACATCGGCCAGAACCAAACGCCAAACCTTCGAATTCCAAAACGCTGTCATGACTCTCCTTTCTCTGCCGTTGCCAGGCCAGGCGGCGCCCCTGCACATCCAATGGGCAAGGTGCTACCAGAGACGCGAGCCCGTCATGAAGCTCAGGCGCCAAGGGTGCAACGGTGATAATCAGCGAGGATCCACAAGCCAGCCCCACAGGGCAAACAGCGGATCCTTGCTGGCAGCGTAGCGCTCAGATGAGCACCAGGGTTAACCCTCAAGCCAGAGGCCTGGAGGTCACGAGCGCGGATTCTAGGCAAGCTCGTAATAACCAGTCAAGCATAAGAAGACTAACTTTTATTACAAATAAAGATGAAATACCGAGATCTGCGGGACTTCGTCCAAGGACTGGAACGGCTAGGCGAGCTCAAAAAAATCGCCGACCCGGTGTCCATTCACCTCGAAATGACCGCTTTCAGCGATCAGGTGCTGCGCGCCGCTGGGCCTGCGTTGTGGTTCAGCCATCCTGTAGGCCGTGCTCACGCCGGCCATGGTGATTCAAAACGTTACACGGTCCCGGTCCTGGCCAACTTGTTCGGCACTCCTCGGCGCGTGGCCTTGGGGATGGGCGCAGATGATGTCAGCGAGTTGCGCGACATCGGCCGGCTGCTGGCCAGTCTCAAGGAACCTGAGCCGCCCAAGGGCCTGAAAGACGCGGGCAAGCTCATCCAGATGGGCAAGGCGCTGTGGGACATGAAGCCCAGCCGCCAAAGCCGCGCTGCTTGCCAGGAAGTGATCATTCCCGGGCCGGAGGTCGACCTGACCGATTTGCCCATCCAGTGGTGCTGGCCTGACGATGCCGCGCCGCTGCTGACCTGGGGTCTGGTGGTCACCCGAGGCCCACAAGGCGTGCCCAAACCGCGCGCCCGGCAAAACCTGGGCATCTACCGACAACAACTGATCGGCAAACGGCAGCTGATCATGCGCTGGCTGGCCCATCGTGGCGGTGCGCTCGATTTCAGGGAGTTCGCGCTGGCCAACCCCGGCCGGCCCTTCCCCATCGCGGTGGCCTGCGGGGCCGATCCGGCCACCATCCTGGGCGCTGTCACACCTGTGCCAGACTCCTTGAGCGAATATCAGTTCGCCGGCTTGCTGCGCGGCAGCCGAACCGAGGTGGCCGACACCACGGTGGGTGAATCAGGCCTGATGCTCCAGGTGCCCGCCAGCGCGGAGTTCGTGCTGGAAGGTCACATCCCCACGGCCACGCCTGGCTACAAGGGAGTCAGCGAACATGGCGTGCCGCTGATGGAGCGCGGTGGTTACCTGCACGCGCTGGAAGGCCCGTTCGGCGACCACACCGGCTATTACAACGAGCAGGACTGGTTCCCTGTCTTTGAGGTGCAGCGCATGACGCACCGCAAAGACCCGATCTACCACTCTACCTATACCGGCAAGCCGCCTGATGAGCCCGCGGTGCTGGGCGTGGCCCTGAACGAAGTGTTCGTGCCCATCCTGCAAAAGCAGTTCCCGGAGATCATCGATTTCTACCTGCCGCCCGAAGGGTGCAGCTACCGAATGGCCATCATCAGCATGAAGAAGGCCTATCCGGGGCACGCCAAGCGGCTGATGTTCGGGCTGTGGAGCTTCTTGCGCCAGTTCATGTACACCAAGTTCATCGTGATCGTCGATGACGACGTGGACATCCGCAACTGGCAGGAGGTGATCTGGGCCATCACCACCCGCATGGACCCGGTGCGCGACACCACCTTGGTCGACAGCACGCCCATCGATTACCTGGATTTTGCCTCGCCCACCAGCGGGCTGGGCGGCAAGATGGGCATGGACGCCACCAACAAGTGGCCCGGCGAGACCAGCCGCGAGTGGGGCCGCACCATCACCATGCCCGATGAAGTCACCCAGCGCGTGGAGGCCTTGCTGCGCGTGAACAAGTTGACGGGTGCCTGAGCCCATGCAGGCCCTGCCGACAAAATGGGCTTGCCTTCGGGCTTGTCGAGGATTAACCTGAAGGCACCTCAAAAGAGGTAACCCCAAGAGACGCAGTCCCCTGCGTCCCGGGAAGCGACCGACACCTCGTTCAGTGCTTTCCGATGTGGCTTCGCGCCACTGGCCCCCGGCTTCGCCCGGGGGCTTTTAATTTGCAGGCGTGCATCAACATCGCCATCAAGTTAGGCTGTCACATGTCGAAATACCGGTCAGACCGGAGCCGATCTGCATGCAGCCATTGATGAGCAACACCCCCCAGACACACCCGCCTGACACAGGCCGCGGTGGAATCTGGGGGAACAACGCCGCTCAGCAGGCTTCGATCAAGCACCTTTGTCGCACCTGGTGGCCTTACGGTTTTGCCGGCATCTTGCTCTTGATCCAGGTGTGGGCCGGTGACATCCCCGTCTGGGCCGGCTTGGGGCAGATCGCCTACCACTGGGTCGGCATGGGCAGCTTCTACGTCATGTTGCGTCTGGGCAGCCCCCACACCACTCTGGCCTTCGAGCAAGTGCTCTTTGGCATCAGCGCCATCGTGCTCAGTTATGCCCTCACGCCTGAGTCACGCGGCACGGCCTTGCAGTTGCTGTGTCTGGTGCTGGCCTCCGACATGCAGCGCTTGAGCTCACGGCAACTGCTCACCTCGGCGGTCAGTGCTGTGCTGCTGCTTTGCGTCACCCTGGCCTTGTGCTGGTGGATGAGGCCCGAGAACTTCCAAGGCAGGCGCGAGGTGCTCAACCTGATCATGGCGGGCATCCAGTTGCCGGCGCTGTCCTTGATCGCGCGCGATGTGCGGGCGGTGCGTCATCGCCAGTTGCAGCAACGGGTCGATCTGCAAGAGGCCTTGAATCAGCTGGAAGAAGCCTCGCAGCGCGATTCGCTCACCGGCCTGTTCAACCGATATCACATGAGCCATTTGATCGACCACGAGGTCAAGCGCTTTGCCCGCAGCGGGCGCTGTTTTGCCCTGGCCATCATCGACCTGGATCACTTCAAGCTCATCAACGACCAGCATGGGCACGCCGTGGGCGATGCCGTGCTCAAGACTTTTGCCAAGCTGGCCGCCGACTACCTGCCCAAGGCCGATTCGGTCGCGCGCTGGGGCGGCGAGGAGTTCCTGGTGCTGCTGCCCGAGCAAAACACCTACCAGGCCATGGCCACCCTCGATGGCCTGCGGCGGCACATCGAACAATTCGACTGGGCGCCCATCTCGCCAGCCTTGTCGGTGAGATTCTCCGCCGGCATCACCGAACATGCTCACGTCCATGAGGGCGAAGACCAGCTCGTGGCCCGCGCCGATCAGGCCCTCTACCAGGCCAAGAACGGCGGCCGCAACCAAGTGCGCTCGGCCTCATGATCGGCCACCTGCCCTGGACCTCCCGCGTGGGCGATGTGCTCTTTGGCCAAGACCCCAGGCTGCGCATCCGCGTGCGGCTGTGCTTCATCGCCGGGGTGATCTACCTGGGCTGGATCGCCATCATGACGCTGGCCATGCACCGCGGCCTGCTGATCCACCGTGATGGGGGCCACCCCTTGCTGATGGGCCAGCTCATCCTCGGGCTGGCCTTCTACCCCCTGGTGCGCAGCGGCAAAACCGCGCACCTGGCCGACCCTGCGCTGGTGGTGCTGCAGATGATCATCGGCTACGCGGTGTGCGCCTATTCTTATGTGATTGCACCAGACAGCCGGGGCTCGCTGCTCCAGGTGATGTGCCTGATCCAAGTCTTCGGGCTGCTCAGTTTGACGCGCAACGAGGTGCGCATCGTGGGCGCGGCGGCCACGGTCTCGGTGATCGCGGCATGGGTAGGCGGCGCGCTGTGGGCTCCGGCCTGGGCGTTCGATGCCCCGCGCGAAGCCATGAACCTGACCATGGCCGCCTTCATCATGCTGCTGCTGACCATCCTGTCGGACAACTACAGCCAGATGCGCGCCGAGGTCCGCACACAAAAGAAGGTGCTGACCGAGGCGGTGCAGCAGGTCGAGCACATCGTCGCGCACGATCCGCTAACGGGGCTGTTCAACCGTCGCCACATGGTGGACATCATCGCGCGCGAAGTCGCCCGGGCCGAACGCTCCGGCGTGGGCATGGCCTTGGTGCTGATCGACCTGGATCACTTCAAACTGGTCAATGACAACCACGGCCACCAAGTGGGCGACGAGGTGCTGCAAGCTTTTGCCGACATCGCCCAAGCCGCTTTGCGAGAAACCGACCTCGTGGGCCGCTGGGGCGGCGAGGAGTTCATCCTGCTGCTGCCCGACACCCAGCCGGCCAACCGGGCCATGATCGCCATCGACCGCATCCAGCACACCCTGGTCGATGCCATCGTGTGCGCCAGCGTGCCCGATTTACGCCTGGCGTTTTCCGCCGGCGTGGCCGTGCCGCGCACCGACGAGTCGCTGGACTTGATGCTCGAGCGCGCCGACCGGGCGCTGTACACCGCCAAGCACCAGGGTCGTCGGCGCGGCGTCATCGCCGATTGAGCCAAACGCGCTAACCTGGGGGCCTGTTGAACAGGAGCCCCGCATGACCGCCACGCCCCCCCTTGCGCAAGCCACCTTCGCCGGCGGCTGTTTCTGGTGCATCGAAGCCGTGTTCAGCCGCGTCCGCGGCGTCATCAAGGCCGAATCGGGCTACAGCAACGGGCCGCACCCTCACCCCACGTATGAAGCCGTCTGTTCCGGCACCACCGGCCACGCAGAGGTCGTGCAGGTGACCTACGATCCGGCCGTCGTGACCTATCCCGAGCTGCTGGACGTGCTGTTCACCGTGCACGATCCGACCACGCTCAACCGCCAGGGCAACGACGTCGGCACCCAGTACCGCTCCGCCATCTACACCCAGGATGACACCCAGGCCGAAGCCGCGCGCGCCCACATCAAGGCCTTGGAAGCAGCGGGCGCCTATGGCGGCAAGCCCATTGTCACGGAGGTGCTGCGGCTGGCCAACTACCACCCGGCCGAGGCCTACCACCAGCATTACTTCGAGCACAACCCAGCGGCCGGGTACTGCGCCTTTGTGGTCGCGCCTAAGGTGGCCAAGTTCCACCAGACCTTCGGCCACCTGGACACCGGCGGTGCATGAGCCCGCGAACAGCCGTGCTCAGGGCGCCAGGCGTGCGAGCTGCCAGCCGCCCTCGCCCTGGCGCTTGAAGCTCAACCGGTCATGCAGCCGAGAAGCGCGCCCCTGCCAGAACTCCCAGTAATCGGGCACCAGGCGGAAGCCGCCCCAGTTCGGCGGCCGGTTGGGGTCTTGCCCCTGGCGCGCCTGGTTCTCGGCCCAGGTGGCCTCCAGCACCTCGCGTGAGGCAATCACCTGGCTTTGCGGCGAAGCCCAGGCACCAATGCGCGAGCCCAGCGGGCGCGAGCGGTAATACTCGTCCGATTCGGCATCGGCCACCTTGGCCACCCGGCCTTCAACGCGCACCACGCGCTCCAGCTCAGGCCAGAAAAACTGCAAGGCCGCCTGGTCGTTGTGCGCCAGCTCCTGTCCCTTGCGGCTTTCGTAGTTGGTGAACCACACCAGCCCGCGCTCATCCAGCCCCTTGAGCAACACGACGCGTGTCGAGGGCCTGCCGCCCTCGCCCACCGTGGCCAAGGTCATGGCATTGGGCTCCACCGCCTTGGCCAGCACGGCTTGGTCGAACCACTGCTGAAATTGCGCCAGCGGGTCGGCCTGCACATGGGCCTCGTCCAAAGCAGCTTGGTCATATTGGCGGCGCATCTGCGCCAACGCTTGGTTGATGTCGTCCATGCCTGAAGTATCGGGCATGTGCTCGTCAAGCCATGGAAGCCCGATTCAAATGCCAATTGCACCAAGAACTCACGCCAAGCCGCCAAAAAACAACCCGTTACAAGACCCTACTTCTAGGGAGTGCCACTCTGGTGCAATGCAGCAAATGCTTTCACACTTTTGTCATGAACCCGCTACCCACCGTCATCGTCATGGCCGATCCCTCCGGGGAATCGCCACGCACGGACATGGGTGGCGGCGCCTCGCCCATGTCCAATTTCAGCACGCTGGACACCACCTTGCGCCGCGTGATGGTATCGGGCCTGCCGATGCTGCTGGTGGCCTCGCAGCGCGAAGCCGATGAGGTGGCCGACCTGCTGCCCAAGCGAGACATCCTGGTCTCCGGTGCGCCGCCTCTGACCGAATCCAAAGGCGACTGGATGGTGCGTTGCCTGGCCTCAGCCGTGATGACACGCTCGCATGCCGATGGCTGGGTGATCCTGCCCGCCGACATGCCCATGTTGCAGAGCGGCACGCTGCACGCTTTGATCAGGGGGCTGGCCCAAGGGCCCATCGTCTTCCCGACCTACCGCCACCTGAGGGGCCACCCAGTCGCTTTTGCGGCCGAGCTCTACTCCGAGCTGGTGCGCATGGACAGCGAACAGGGCCTGCGTCGCCTGGCGGCTCGTTACCCTTCCGTGGAAATCGAGGTCGATGACCCCGGCATCCTGATGGCCCTGCAACCGCACTCCGCGCTGGCGCAATTGCGCGCGCAGCTGGGCGGTCCGGCCATGAACCAGTTCCCCTCGGCGCACACCGGCTGAAACCGGCGCGCCGAAGAGGCCCCTCAGGCGCGGGCGTCGCCCCAGCGCAGGCTGGTCAGCTCATCACCTTGGTAAGTGGTCTTGCCGGTTTTGTCCACGCAATAGAACGGCGAGGCGATCAAGTCTTCGAAAACGGCCCCTTCGCTCAGGCGCGTGTAATCGAACAAGACGCTGCGTGTCAGGCGGCTGTTGGTGCGCAGGCAGCAGCCATTGCCCAGCCAAGCCGGCCCTTCGATGGTCGCGCCTGCCTCGATACAACTGCCCGATCCGATGTAGACCGGCCCGGTGATGTTGACGTGGTCCCAATCGATGCGGGTGTTCAGCCCCACCCAGACACCCGGGCGCACCTCGGTGCCAGGCATGTCCATCTGCGCCACTTCGCCACTCAGCACGCGCAGGCTGACAGCCCAGTAATCGGCCACGCGGCCAATGTCGATCCAGTTGAAATGGCGTGTCTGGGCGTAGAACGGCAGCCCTTGCTCGGCCAGCATCGGGAACAACTGGCTGCCGATGTCGAACTCCACGCCCGAGGGCACCAGCTCCAGCACAGCCGGCTCGAACAGGTAGATGCCCGTGCTGGCGTTGCGCGACAAGGCCTCAGCCGGCTTGGGCTTTTCCTGGAAAGCCGTGATGCGGCCCTCACTGTCGGTCGCCACGATGCCGTAGTTCTTGACATCCTCCAGCGGCACCTCCAGCGTCACCACGCTGGCCATCGCCTTCTTGGTCTTGTGCTCGAACAGGGCCGCGCTGATGTCCAGGTCGATGATGGCGTCGCCGCACAGCACGATGGTCGTGTCGTCAAAAAAGCCGCTGAAATCCTGGATGCGCTTCATGCCGCCGGCCGAACCCACGGGCTTGGGCACGATCTCGCCATGCTCACGTGCGCCTTCGTAGGAGTAGCCGATCTCGACCCCCCAGCGGTGGCCGTCACCAAAGTAGTTCTCGATCTTCCAATGGTTGAACGCCACGTTCACCATGATCTCGGTCACGCCATAGCGCGCCAGGTGCTCGATGATGTACTCCATCACCGGCTTGCCCAGGATGGGGACCATCGGCTTGGGCAGGTTCTTGGTAAGGGGCCTGACCCGCGTTCCCTGACCGGCGGCCAGGATCATTGCTTTTGCCATAGATTATCTTTCTCGCTGCTAACCAGGAACAAGGCGGCGGTCAGTGCCACCCCAGCGGTTTCGGACATAGTGAAACACAACTTCAAGGCAATTTTCAGCCCATCTGGCAGATCCCCCTGCTTCATGGGGCGGGAGCGATGCATGGCAGACACGATACTGTCCGCCAAAGACAAATCCATCTCCTTAACCAGACAACACGATCATGATCCTGATCACCGGAGGCGCCGGCTTCATCGGCGGCAATTTCGTTCACCATTGGTTTGAACGCCGTGCCCGCCTGGGCCTTCCGGTCGAGCCGGTCGTTGT
>CANBUA010000200.1 GCA_947372535.1 Burkholderiales bacterium | reverse complement strand
GCGCGGCTGGTGAACATGCGGTACGGCTCGGACACGCCCTTGGTGATCAGGTCGTCCACCAACACGCCCAAGTACGCCTGGTCGCGCCCCAAGGTGAAGGGCTCACGCCCCTGCGCCTGCAAGGCAGCGTTCACCCCGGCGTACAAGCCCTGGGCTGCAGCCTCTTCATAGCCAGTCGTGCCATTGATCTGCCCCGCGAAGAACAAGCCGGCAATGCCCTTGGTCTCGAAGGTCGAGCGCAACTCACGTGGATCGAAGTAGTCGTACTCGATGGCATATCCCGGCCGCAAGATGAAAGCCTGCTCCAGGCCCGCCATGGTGCGCAACGCTGCCAACTGGATGTCAAAGGGCAAGGAGGTGCTGATCCCGTTGGGGTAGAACTCATGCGTGCTCAGGCCTTCGGGCTCCAGGAAAATCTGGTGCGAGTCCTTGTCGGCAAAGCGATTAATCTTGTCCTCGATGCTGGGGCAATAGCGCGGCCCCACCCCCTCGATCACCCCGGTGAACATGGGACTGCGGTCAAAGCCCGAGCGGATGATGTCGTGCGTCTGCTGGTTGGTGTGCGTCATCCAGCAGGGCACTTGCCGGGGATGCTGCTCGACCCGACCCAGAAAGCTGAACACCGGCACGCTGGAGACACCGTCCATGCCATCGCCTGGTTGTTCTACCAGCTTGGAAAAGTCGATGCTGCGCCCATCAATGCGCGGTGGCGTGCCGGTTTTCAAGCGCCCCTGCGGCAGCTTGAGTTCCTTCAGCCGGGCCGACAGGCTGACCGCTGGGGGATCGCCGGCCCGGCCAGCGCTGTAGTTCTGCAGGCCCACGTGGATCTTGCCATCCAAGAACGTGCCCGCAGTCAGCACCACGGTGCGAGCGCGGAACTTGATGCCGACCTGGGTCACCGCGCCCATGACCTGATCGCCTTCGACCATCAAATCATCGACCGCTTGCTGGAACAGCCACAAATTGGGCTGGTTCTCCAGGCGATGACGAATGGCGGCCTTGTACAGCACCCGATCAGCCTGAGCCCGAGTGGCGCGAACCGCCGGCCCCTTGCTCGAATTGAGGATCCGGAACTGGATGCCGCTTTCGTCCGTGGCCGCGGCCATCGCGCCGCCCAGGGCATCGACCTCTTTGACCAAGTGCCCCTTGCCGATGCCGCCGATGGACGGGTTGCAACTCATCTGACCCAGGGTCTCGATGTTGTGGGTCAGCAGCAGTGTGGCGCAACCCATGCGCGCAGCGGCCAGTGCGGCCTCGGTGCCCGCATGGCCGCCACCGACCACGATCACGTCAAATTCTTTGGGATAAAGCATGCACAAGCCCTCGGAAGGGTCCACAAGAAAACAGGGGCCAAAAGGCATGACTGCCTGGCCAGGGTTCAAATTATCCGGCACCCGCGCTATTCATGCCAGACCGTGTTCGAAGGGCGAATTACAAGAGCCCCTGTCTGAAAAACCAAGGGCATCTCCGTATGCTCAAATTAGCCGCACTTCATAAAATGATTGCATTATTTGCACATCGGTCTGAAAACGAATAGTCCTGATGGCGGCAGAACTTTCTGCTCCTGCGTGCCAGCGCAGCCCCATTTTTCAGCCGCTCCTGCCTGCCCTGCACTGACCACCCGTCCATCCGCTTCAAGGCTCACCATGACCAATCGTTCTCTTGCCACCCTTTTGTTAGGGCTGTCCGTCACCGCCGCCATGGCCCCTGCACGGGCCGAGATGATTGACGATCCCCAACTCACGCAGTTCTCGACTGCCTCGGCGCCGGGGCCAAAGGGCTCCACCGTCAACAGCTTTGGTTTCAGGGCCGCCGCGGGTCGCACCATCCATGACGATCCCCACGCCGACTTCAATTACAGCTACACCCCCTCGAAGTCGCTCCTGAGTTTCTTGCGCTTTGAACGGGTACTCCAGCCCATCGGTGGTGGCGCCCTTGTGGAATTCCCCATCTACATCTTTTTGGCCAAGAAGGGCACGGTGCTCACTGATGCGAGCATTTCTGCCCGCAAGGACAAATCGTTCCGGTATGAATACAACCAGGTTCAAAAAGCCACGGTAGGACGCGATGTCTGGCTGGCCATGGGCGTTCGGAAAGGGTATCTGAATCAGCAGCCTCCCCGGCCCTACACCACCTTCAAATGGATTCACCTGCGGTTCAACACGGCCGGTGTGCCGGAAGTGATCGACAGCATCACGGCCTACGATGAACCGGGCTTGGTCGTCGGCGAAAAAACACCTTGCAAGGCCCAAGCATGCCTCGAAGCAGCCGCCCCCTGAGCAAGGTCAAACCAAAGGCGCCACGTACACTGGCGTCCATGAACTGCCGCCCGCATTGCGGGGCCTGCTGCACGGCCCCCTCGATCAGCTCGCCGATGCCGGGCCTGCCCCAAGGCAAACCGGCCGGCATGCCCTGCCCTCACTTGGATGGCATGCTGCGCTGCCGGCTCTTCGGTCTGCCTGAGCGCCCGGCCGTCTGTGGCTCACTGCAGCCCTCACCCGAGATGTGCGGGCCTCACCAGGCCCATGCCATGTACTGGCTCAGCGCGCTGGAGCGTGCGACACAGCCGTCGATGCCGATGACGATGATGAAGCGGCTGACGAAGCTGATGCCGATGACACCTTGATCACCTGATCGGCCCCGGCCAGCAGCTTTTCAGGCGGCACGCCGGTGGCCTCGCCCGTCAGGCTTTGCATCTGGGCCCGCAGCGATTCGGTGGTCAGGCCCTTGCCGCCTGGCGCCCAGCCTGGCGGCATGAACATGTAGCCCAGCGCGTCCTTGATGCTGCGTGACTTGAAGATGTCCCGGAAGATGTTGGCCCACTCGAACAGACAGATCTTGATCGCGCTGTAGGTCGTGACCTTGTTGACCAGGCCATAGCGGATGGCCACATTGTCTCTCTCAGGCACATAGGTGCCGAACAGCCGATCGAACAACATGATGGTGCCGCCATAGTTGGCATCGAGGTATTCGACATTGGCCGCATGGTGCACGCGGTGCGCCGAGGGCGTGTTGAACACGCCTTCCATCCAGCCCAGCTTGGGCACCAGGTCAGTGTGGATCCAGAATTGATAGATCAGGTTGACCGCATAGGACGCGGCCACGACCTCGGGTTTGAAGCCCAGCCAGCACTGCGGCGCGAAAAATATGAAGCCGCCAGAGATCTTGCCCGTGATGGACTGGCGGAACGCCGCCGCCAGGTTGTACTGGTTGCCCGAATGGTGCACCTGGTGCGAGGCCCAGTACCAGCGGACACGGTGGCCAGCGCGGTGGAGCCAGTAATAGAAAAACTCGGTGACCATGAACATGGCCAGCCAACCCCACCAGGTGTCCATGGGCACCGTCCACAGGCGCCGCTCGTAGAACCACATGCCAAAGGGGATGGACGCGCCGATCACCACCCCCATGGGGATGGCCTCCATCACCAGGCGCCAACCGTTGATGCGCACCGTCGTCCAGAAGGCCGGCCAGTCGTAAGGCTCACGCCCCTTGAGGCGGCTGATGGCCAAGCCTTCGACGGCCGTGATGCTCACGGCCGCGACCGCCATGCACAGCATGAGGATGCGTGTCGCATCCAGACCCTGCCAGAAAGCCATCAAATGCTGAGAAATCGAATCCAACGTCATGGCCCCACAACCTTCCGATCAAGCACGCACCATACGGACCCCCCGTCATTTTGTCTCTCGGGGAAGCCCTTTGAACAGGGCATTTCCCCCTGACTCAGGGCCCAGCTTGACGAGGAAATCACGCCTCGGGCACCTGCGGCAAGGCATCGAGGTAAAACCACTGCTCGTTTTCGCGGACGAAGCGGCTGGTTTCCTCCAGCCGCTGCGCGCGCCCGCCGATCTTGTAACGCGCCACGAAGGACACCTGGCCAGCATCCGGCCCACTCAAGCCCGCTGACTTGATGGTCAACCCCAGCCATTTGAGGCCAGGTTCGGGCGGTTCAATGTGGGCTGGGCGGGTATCCGGGTGCCAAGTCAACATCAAGTAAGCACTCACATCGTTGACGAATGCCGAATAGCGTGAGCGCATCAGCGATTCGGGGTCGGGTGCTTGCAGGTGCAAAGGCCCGGCGTGGTAGCGTCCGCAGCACTGGCCGTAGACCATCGGGCGCCCGCACGGGCAGTCGTCGGCATCAGGTGAGGCGGCCTTGCTCATGTCGAACTGGGCCTGGCCTCAACCAGCGAGAGATAGATCTCACAAACCCCGCGCAGGTAGACCAGGCTGGGCATGACCAGCGCCAGGGAGAACACCACACCACCACCGACCAAGGCCGCCATGGTGTGAGGCAGCGCCGATTTGGGCACCACCGCCAGGTTGACGCTGTGCAGACCATGGCCGAACAGCCCGGCCATGAGCAATTCGGGTGGCACGTCCACGCCCACCAGCGTCACCGAGGCCTCGGCCATCAGGCGACCAGCGGCCAGCACCACCACGGTCACGCCCAAGCCGAGCACGGCCGTCACCAACGTGAGCCCGCCCATGAGCACTGCGATCGGCAAGAGGTGCTGGCGCATGAACAGCCACAGCAGCCGGAAACATTGCCAGGAGGAGGCGCCCGCCCAGACCATCGGCCCAGTCATGGGCCCGACCACCGCGATGCCCGTCAACATCAGCCAACCCAGCACCACCACTGTCAAGGGCACGACCACGGCATACAGCCACGGCCCCACCACCGGCAGGCTGCACAGCCAGAACAACCCCAGCAGCAGGCCAATCACCACGGAAAAACAGGCCATCACCAACGCCAGGGTGATGAAGACCCGATGGCCAACACCCAATGAATCCTGGATGGCGTCAAACGCGTCCTTAGGTGGGCGGCCCAGTGCACGGTTCATCATCAGGATGCCCACGGCGTTGCTGCCGTAAAAGGCCGCGAACAGCGCGGCTGCCCCCTGCCCGATGGCCCAGGCGGTCTCGCCCCGGTTCACGGAACCTTGAGCCACGGCGGCGCCCAGCCCCACGGCGGAAAATGTCGCGAGTAACAGGTACCAGGCCTGGCCGTCGCGCACCGCGTCGATGCTGCCCAGCACCCGGCCCAAAGCACTCCACCAGTCCGGACCAAATGTCCGGGTCTCTTGATTGTTGATGTCATGGCCCGTCATGCCCAAATCTTAGGGGGTAGCCCTAGTCGAAAGTGACGGGGTTGCACAACGCCCGGGCGAGTGCTTGACATTTGCAAACGAATTGGCTCTTTTTTGCACTTTTTACATATAGCCTATTTCAAATATTGCACTCATAATGGCGGCCTGTGTCTGGTAGCGGCGCCTTCGACGGAATGGGTCCCGATGGTTAAAAGCTCCACATGGTTATTTAGATAGATAGGAGCTCCTTTCCATGAGCAACAACAAGCTTTACGTGGGCAACCTTGCCTACAGCGTCCGCGATCAAGATCTGCAAGAGGCCTTTGGGACCTACGGCGCCGTTCAATCTGCCAAGGTCATGATGGACCGTGACACCGGCCGTTCGAAGGGCTTCGGCTTCGTCGAAATGGGCTCGGACGCAGAAGCTCAAGCAGCGATCAATGGCCTCAATGGCCAACCCGTCGGTGGCCGCTCCATCGTCGTCAACGTGGCTCGTCCCCGTGAAGAGCGTCCCTCCGGTTTCCGCAGCCCCTACGGCGGCGGCGGCCGTGAAGGCGGCGGCGGCGGTGGTGGCGGCTTCGGTGGTGGTGGCGGCGGCGGCGGTGGTCGTCGTGAAGGTGGTGGCGGCGGTGGCGGCTTCGGCGGTGGCGGCGGTGGTGGCCGTCGCGAAGGCGGCGGCGGTGGCTACGGTGGTGGTGGCGGCCGCGGCGGTTACTGATCTGCCTGGCTGACATTGTTCAGCCCCGCATGACAAATGAAACGGTGCCCCAGTGGCACCGTTTTGCATTGTCAGGTGTCGTGATCTCCGCCCTTTCGACACGGTCCGTTACACGAGACCCGCAAGCCGAGGGCTACCCCCGTCGGCGTCATGGCCAGTCAGCGCGTTATGCTTTCATGAGGTCCTCTTTTGGGCCCTTAGGAGTACATCATGAAACTACAACGCACTTTGGCCCTTGCCGCGCTGCTGGGCGCCAGCGCCCTGGCTCAGGCAGGCACACAAGTCGGCGTCAATGTCGCCATCAACCAGCCTGGTTTTTATGGCCGCGTCGACATCGGTCAACAGCCGCCACCGCATGTGATTTATCAGCAGCCCATCATCGTGCAGCAATCACCCGTGGCCGTGTACCAACGCCCTATCTACATGCGGGTCCCGCCCGACCACTACCGACGCTGGTCCTTCTTCTGTGGCCGCTACCGCGCGTGCGGCCAGCCCGTGTATTTCGTGGATGCGCCGCCCGTGGTCGTGCGCGAACGCGATCCCCGATTCGAGCATCGCCGCTGGGAAGAGCGCCGTCGTTGGGAAGAGCGCCACGATCACCATGACCACGGTCGTGGTCATGGGCGCGGGCATGGCCGTCACGACTGAGTGACGCGTCGCTTCTTGCGGTGTTTCTGCATGCCCACCAGGGCATCGAACCATGACCTGGGCAGGGCCCGCAGGATGGCGAAGACCAGGCCCATCGGCCTGGGGATGACCTGAAAGCGCACGCCCCGGCCGATGGCATCGGCGGCCTGACCCGCAAAAGCCTCGGGCGTCATCAAGAACGGCATTGGATAGTCATTGCCCGAGGTCAGTGGCGTAGCGACATAACCGGGCGCCAGGGTCACCACCTTGACGCCTGAGCGCCGCAGTTCGCCGCGCAGGGTCTCGCACATGTGCACCACCGCCGTCTTGGTGCCGCAATAACCGGCGTGCCCGGGCATGCCGCGTGCAGCGGCCACACTCGCCACGCCCACCAGCGTGCCTCGGCCCAGCGCCACCATGGGCGCGATGAAGGGCTGGAAGGTCGCCGCCATGCCCAGCACATTGGTCTCATAGAGTTCGCGCAGCACGGGCAGGTCCTCGGCCTCGCGCAGATCGACCCCCACACTGATGCCCGCGTTGGCGATCACCACATGGGGCAAGCCCAGCTCGCTCAGACAAGCCTGAGCGGCGGACTGGATTTCGGCATCGATGCGCACATCTGCACGGTGGATCCAGGCCTGCTGGCTCGACCAGCCTTTGGCGCGCACCCAATCCTGCAGAACCTCGGTGCGGCGAGCCACCAGGGCCACGCGCCAGCCCCGTGCCACGTACTCCGCCGCCAAGGCCTGGCCGATGCCACTGGAGGCCCCGGTGATGAAGACCAGCGGCGCTGCCACGCTCATGGCTGGGCCACGACCTGGGCTTGCAAGCGGCCCGTGACACGGCCACCCACCTGCGAGATGCCGGTCTGGGCGTCATGCATCAGGCTGCTGCCGTTGATCACGCCTTGGCGGCTGGTCAAGCGCGCCGGTTTGTCCGATCGCAACTGCCGCGTCTGGATGTTGACGCTCAAGGCATCCCCATCGAACACCACCGGGCCGCGAGCTTCGTCTTTCGGGCCAGGCGTGACGGTGACCTGGGCGTGCCCTGCCAGGTCCACCACCGAGTTTTGGCCCATGTAGTGGCCCTCAGATGCGGTGGCCTGAAGATGCTGACCCTTGGCATCCACCGCCGACAAGTGCAGGTTCTTCACGACCACACGGTCGTTGTAGACATAGTGGCTGATGTTCTGCCCTTGCAGCACGGACATGGTGTGGCCCGAAGCATCGAAGCGCTCGATGGTGGCTTGGTCCATCACATAGTCGGGCACGCTGTCGGGCACCTTGGCACCACCGGCCACGGCCCCCCCGGGCACCGACTGCACCAGCCACCAGGTGTAGCCCGCCAGCAGCGCCACACCCACGACAGGCAGCAGCGGCTGCACCTTGGCCACCACAAGCACGACAAAGCGCGGCATGCTCATGACCGGCCGCCTTCGGGTGGGATGCTGACATTGGTGTCCAGGGTGACCAGGTGACCATGCAGCAAGGCCTCGTAACGGCCATTGGCCTGGAGCAGCAGATCACAGCACTCCCGCGCCGCACCCTGCCCGCCACGGGCTGTCGTGACATGGTGGGCCACGGCGCGCACCTCAGCATGCGCATTGACCGGCGCGCAGGCCCAGCCGGCGCGCAGCATCAGCGGCAGGTCTGGCCAGTCATCGCCCATGGCCGCCACCTCGGACCAGTCCAGGCCCAGCTCCAGCAACAAGGGCGTCGCCGCCGCGAACTTGTCGTGCGCGCCAAAAGCCGCGTGGCGCAAGCCAAGATCGGCCAGGCGGCGGCGCACGGCAGGCGAATCGCGCCCGGTGATGACGATGGGCGTGATGCCCCCTTGGGCCAGCAAGCGCAGACCGTGGCCATCGAGCGCGTTGAAGGCTTTGAGCGTTTCACCCGCTTCGCTGATGAACAGGCTGCCATCGGTCAGCACGCCATCGACGTCGAAAATGCAGGCGCGGATGCCACGGGCCTTGGCCAGAGCGGCTTCGTCAAAAGCGAGGGAGGGGGTCAGGGTTCGCATGGTTCAGATCACCTTGGCGCGCATCAGGTCGTTGGTGTTGAGGGCGCCAACAAGCGCGCCCTCGGCATCGACCACCAGCACAGTGGTGATGCGGTGGGCTTCCATGAGCACCACGGCCTCGGCGGCCAGCAAGTCGTCGCCGATGGTGCGTGGGCCGGGCGTCATGACGTCAAAGGCCGTGGTGCTGCGCAGGTCCACACCGGCTTCGATCTTGCGGCGTAAATCACCGTCGGTGAAGATGCCCAGCACGCGGCGCTGCTCGTCGATGATGGCGGCCGCGCCTAGGCCCTTGGCGCTCATCTCGCGCATCAGGTCGCCAAAGCTGGTCTGTGGGGTGACGGCGGGCACGCCTTCGCCCGAGCGCATCACATCACGCACATGGGTGAGCAGGCGGCGGCCCAGCGAGCCGCCGGGGTGGGAGCGCGCGAAGTCCTCGGCCTTGAAGCCGCGCGCATCGAGCAGCACCACGGCGAGCACATCACCCAGGGCCATCTGCGCGGTCGTGCTGGCCGTGGGCGCCAGGTTCAAGGGACAGGCCTCGACGGCCACGAAGCTGTCAAGCAC
>CANBUA010000199.1 GCA_947372535.1 Burkholderiales bacterium | reverse complement strand
GGGTCTGGGTAGCCCCAATGCGTCTTCACCGGGCTGCCAGGCCAATAAGGGCAGGTCTCCGACGCGGCGCTGTCGCAAACGGTGATCACGATGTGGACCTGAGGGGCGCCATCGACCACGAACTCATCCCAGCTCTTGCTCCGGTAGCCGGTGGTGTCAACGCCAGCCTTGTTGAGGGCCTCCAAGGCGAATGGATTGAGGCGACCGCTGGGCGCGCTGCCCGCGCTGTAGGCACGAACATCTCGCCCCAGCTTTTGAGCCCAGTAGTTCAGCATGCCCTCGCTGAGCACGCTGCGCGCGGAGTTGTGGGTACAAAGGATCAGGGCGTTGGTCGTCATGGCACAGTGGAAAGAGATATTGGAATAAATGGCGCGATCAGTGCTTGCCGATGGCCTTGAGTTGACATCGAATGGACAAGGCGTTGAGGCTCTGGCCCGGCAGAATTCCTGTCGTGGCAGTTCCTCTTCAGCAACAAATAGGGCCAGGTGCCTCCGTGCATGGTTGCCCTTGACAGCAGTTCTCGGTCAGGTATGAAAGCAAGCCATTCATGCGGTCGAACCCGGCACGGTAAATCAGGTGGCGACCATCACGCTCTTGTGACACCAGCTCGGCGTGCAGCAGTTCTTTGAGGTGGAATGACAGCGACGTGCTGGGTACATCCAGCGCTTCGCTCAAAGCCGAAGGGGTCAGGCCAGCGGGCCCGGCCACCACCAGCGAGCGAAACACCCGCAATCGAACAGGTTGGGCAAGGGCAGCCAGCGCTTTGATGATCTCAGTTTCTTCCATAATTCAATTATTGTGGAAGTATGAAATTTATACAAGGCGCCATGAAGAACAATTGACCACAAATTTCTTGCGCAAGCTCGACACCCCAGTTCTAGCCCGGCGGGATGCTCAACATTCACTTGCATACCACCTTGCAAGTGCTTATTTTTGAACGACTTTCCTGCGCGCCATTACCTTTCAAAGTGCCGTTAAGTCTTTGATTTCATTCAGGATTTTTTTGTACAAGCCCCTTGTTTCGGGGATGCCCATGGTTTAAAGTGTTGGAAAGTGCACTTTAGTGGGGTTTTGTGTGAGTATTGTCTTTCAAGGGGCATCGGCGTTGTCGCTGGACGCGAAGGGGCGGATGGCCGTCCCTGCACGTCACCGCGACGCCTTGCAAGCCCTTTGCGAAGGGCAGCTCACCATCACCAAGCACCCTGAAGGCTGCCTGATGGTCTTCCCGCGCCCGGCGTGGGAGGCCTTCCGCGACAAGGTCGCCGCCCTGCCGATGTCGGCCGCGGGCTGGAAGCGCGTGTTCATGGGCAATGCGATGGACGTGGAGATCGACAACGCCTCCCGCGTGTTGATCTCGCCCGAACTGCGCGATGCCGCCGGCCTGGGCAAGGAAGTGATGCTGCTCGGCATGGGCAGTCACTTTGAGCTGTGGGACGCCGAGCGCTACGCCGCTCACGAGGCCCAGGTCATGGCCCAGCCCATGCCTGACGTGCTCGCGGACTTCACCTTCTAGGCCGCCATGCAGGAAGGCACCACACCTTGGCAACACACCACCGTTCTGTTGCACGAGGCCGCCCTGGCCTTGTGGGATTCGGAGCAGGGGCCGTCGCCCACGGGCGTCTATGTGGACGCCACCTTTGGGCGCGGCGGTCACTCGCGCCTGCTGCTCTCGCACCTGCCGCCCACGGCGCGTCTGCTGGCGCTGGACCGCGACCCCGAAGCCGTGGCGCACGCCACCCAGGGCCCGCAGGCGATCGCCGATCCACGCTTTCGCATCGAGCATGCGGCGTTCTCGTCCTGGGCGCAGGTGGTCGCCGATCTGGGGTTGGGGCAAGTCTCTGGCTTGCTGATGGACATCGGCGTGTCCTCGCCGCAGATCGACAACCCCGAGCGCGGCTTCAGCTTCCGTTTCGATGCGCCGCTGGACATGCGCATGGACACGACGCAGGGCGAGAGCGCTGCCGATTTTCTCGCGAGGGCCACGGTCGATGAACTCACCCACGTCATCCATACCTACGGCGAAGAACGGTTTGCTCGCCCCATTGCAAAGGCGATTGTCGCAAGCCGCGAAGCTGGTCAACCCATCGTCACCACGTCCGGCCTGTCCGACCTCGTGGCTCGTGCGGTTAAAACCCGCGAAGCCGGGCAGAACCCCGCCACACGCACCTTCCAGGCTCTTCGGATTCACGTCAACGGCGAGCTCGACGAGCTTCAAGCCGCTCTGGAGGCTGCTTTGACGACCCTGGCGCCTGGCGGCCGCTTGGCTGTGATCAGCTTTCATTCGCTGGAAGACCGCATCGTCAAAACCTTCATCGCCAAGCACAGCCGCGATGTGGTGGACCGCCGCGCACCGTTCGCGCCGCCTAAAGAGATGCTGCTCGATTCGATCGGCCGCATCAAGCCCTCCGATGAAGAGGTCAGCGCCAACCCGCGCTCACGCTCGGCGGTGCTGCGCGTGGCCGAGCGCACCGCGGTGCCCTGGTCGGCTCAGCTGGCTGGCGTGGCGCCTGCGGGCAAGGGCCGCCGGCCCGGAGGGCGCAAGTGATGGCCCGGCTCAACATCCTGCTCGTCGTCATCCTGTTGCTCAGCAGCTTCTGGCTGGTGCGCTCCAGCAACGATGCGCGCGGCCTGTTCGCCCAGCTTGAAAAGGCCCAGGACCAGGAGCGCCAGTTGCAGGTCGATTTCGACCGGCTCAAGGTGGACCGCCGCACGGCCGCCACGCCACTGGTGGTCGAGGACATGGTGCGCACGCGTCTGCACATGTTCAATGCCAATCCGTCCGTGACGCACTATGTCAATGGCTCGGGCGTGCCCATTCCGCGTGCATCGGCCACGGTGGCCGCCAGCACAGCTGAATCGGCCAGTTCGGCCGCGTCGGAGGTGGCCCCGTGAGCCGTTGGGGCGCGGTCATGCGGCGTTTGCGCGGTTCGCGCAAGCAGGCCGCCGCGCCCATGCCCACGGTGCGTTACGCGACCAGCCCCTTGCTGGCCTCGCGCACGCCGCCTTGGCGCATCAAGTTCTTGACCGTGGCTATCGGCCTGGCCTTTGCAGTGCTGCTGGGCCGTGCCGCCTGGATCCAGATCGTCCACAACGACTTCTACTTGCAGCAGGGCGCCAGCCGCTACGAGCGTCGCATCGACCTGCCGGCCAATCGAGGCCGCATCCTCGACCGCAATGGCGAGATGCTGGCCTCCAGCGTGCCGGCCATGTCGGTATGGGCGATCCCCAAGGATTTCGACGCCTCGCCCGAAGAGCGCGCCAGCCTGGCCAAGCTGCTCGACATGAACCCGGCCGACCTTCGCAAGCGCCTGGGCGACAACCCCAACTTCGTCTGGCTGCGCCGCCAAGTGGACGACGAGTTGGCCGGCAAGATCGCCGCGCTCAAGCTCAAAGGCCTGCACCAGTTGCGCGAAACGCGCCGCCAATATCCCGAGGGCGAGGCCACGGCGCACATCGTGGGCTTCACCGACATTGAGGACAAGGGCCAGGAGGGCATGGAACTGGCCCGCGACAAGGATTTGTCCGGCCACGATGGCCAGCGCCATGTGATCAAGGACCGCCTTGGCCGCGTGGTCGAGAACGTGGGCGATCTGGTGCCGGCCACCGATGGTCAAGAGATCCACCTGTCGATCGATGCCAAGATCCAGGCCAATGCCTACCAGCGCATCCGCGATGCCGTGGTGCTGCACAAGGCCAAGGCCGGCAGTGTGGTGGTGCTCGATGCCCAGACCGGCGAAGTGCTGGCCCTGGCCAATGTGCCCAGCTACACACCGGGCGACCGACGCAACCTGACCGGTGCGCAACTGCGCAACCGCGCGCTGACCGACACCTTCGAACCGGGCTCGACCATGAAGCCCTTGGTCATCGGCCTGGCGCTGGAGACGGGCCGCGTCAAGCCCGACACCATCATCTCGACGGCGCCTGGCCGCTTGACCATTGATGGCTCGACGATCTCCGATTCGCATGCGCATGGCGACTTGACGGTCGAGCAGGTCATCCAGAAATCGAGCAATGTGGGCACGGTCAAGATCTCCATGCAGATGCCGGCCCGCGAACTGTGGGAGACCTTCTCCGCCGCTGGCCTGGGTCAGAAGCCGCAGATCGGTTTTCCGGGTGTGGTGACTGGCCGCCTGCGTCCTTACAAGAGCTGGCGCCGCATCGAGCAGGCCACCATGAGCTATGGCTATGGGCTGTCGGCCAGCCTGTTCCAACTGGCGCGGGCCTACACCGTGTTCGCCCGCGATGGCGACCTGGCACCCGTGACATTGATCAAGCGTGAACCGCCGTCCGAGGCCCCTGATGACGATCAGGGTCACCCCGGACGGGGGCGCACCACCGCCAAGATGGGCCTGGGGATGGCCCAGGCCGCCGACCGCCCGGATCGCAACGAGGTGCTGCCCGTCAAGGGCACGCGCGTGTTCTCGCCCGAGGTGGCTCGTGAGGTCCGCAAGATGCTGGCCATGGTGTGCAGCAACGAAGGCACGGCACCCAAGGCCCAGACCATGGGCTACAGCGTGGGCGGCAAGACCGGCACGGCGCACAAGCAAGAGGGCAAGGGCTATTCCGGCAACAAGTACCGCGCCTGGTTCGTGGGCATCGCACCCATCAGTCACCCGCGCATCGTGGTGGCCGTGATGGTGGACGAGCCCAGCAATGGCAAGTATTTCGGTGGCGATGTGGCCGCGCCCGTGTTCAGCGAAGTGGTGCAGCAAACGCTCAGCCGAATGGGCGTGATGCCCGACCTGGACGTGCAGCCGCGCATCACTTCCAGCGGCGTGGAGGAGAGCTTCTGATGAGCACCTCCGCCTTGTTGTCCTTGAAGGATGTGGATGCCGCGTTGGCCTGGTTGCGCCAGCAAGGTGCGAGCACGCTGGTGGTGGACAGCCGCCAGGTCGCCGCACAAGTGGCGCAGGGCCAACGCGTGGCCTTCATCGCCTGGCCCGGTGCGGCCAAGGATGGGCGCGAATTCGTGGCCGGTGCCATGGCTGATGGTGCCGTGGCCTGCCTGGTCGAGGCCGATGGCGCGCAGGCCTGGGCCTTTGACGACGCACGCATTGCCTCGGTGACTGGCCTCAAAGCGGCTTTGGCCGAGATCGCTCACGCCTTCTACGGTCAGCCCAGCGAACAGCTCGACGTGATTGCCGTGACGGGCACCAATGGCAAGACCTCGACATCCTGGTGGACGGCGCAGGCGCTGTCCCACCTGGGTCGTCCCTGTGGTGTCATCGGCACCTTGGGCGTCGGTCAACCGGGTTCGGGTGAGTTTGCGCCTACGGGCCTGACCACGCCTGACCCGGTCACTTTGCATGCCACCTTCCGCGCCTTTGTTGATGGCGGTTTGAAGGCCGCGGCCATCGAAGCGTCATCCATCGGCATCGAAGAACAGCGGCTGGCGGCCACGCGCATCACCGTGGCCCAGTTCACCAATTTCACGCAGGACCACCTGGACTACCACGGCAGCATGCAGGCCTACTGGCGGGCCAAGCAAGCGCTGTTCACCTGGCCTGGCCTGAAGGCCGCCGTGATCAATCTGGACGATCTGCAAGGCGACACCCTGGTGGCCTTGTGCCGCCAGCAAGGGGTGGCGGTCTGGAGTTACAGCCTTCATCAAGCGGCGCGTTTGCAAGCTGCCGAGCTGACCATCGGTGTCGATGGCCTGGACGTGCTGGTGCGTGAACATGACGAAGCCTTGGCCCAAGTCGTGGGCGAGGTCCGCATTGCCGCGCCCTTGATCGGCGAGTTCAATGTGTCCAACCTGCTGGCGGTGCTGGGTGGCTTGCGCGCCTTGGGCCTGTCCCTGCAAGATACCGCCGCTGCCTGTGCCCACCTGAGCGCCGTGCCGGGCCGCATGCAGTCTGTCCGCCTGCCTGAGACCGAGGCGCTGTCGCTGCCATTGGCCGTGGTCGATTACGCCCACACCCCCGATGCTTTGCACAAGGCCCTGCTGGCCCTGCGCCCGGTGGCCAAAGCCCGTGGCGGCCGACTGTGGTGCGTGTTTGGCTGCGGCGGCAACCGCGATCCGATCAAGCGCCCGCTGATGGGCGCTCTGGCCGATCAGCATGCCGACCATGTCGTGCTGACCAGCGACAATCCGCGTGGCGAGGCCGCCTGCTACATCCTCTCTCAGATCATGGCCGGCGTGGCCCGTCATGAAGGCGTGGATGTGATCGAGAACCGTCACGATGCCATCTTCCATGCCTTGAGGCTGGCCGATGCCCGCGATGTGGTCTTGATCGCCGGCAAGGGCCACGAAGCCACCCAAGAGATCTGCGGCGTCAAGACGCCGTTTTCCGACATCGACGAAGCCATGAACGCCTTGCGTGCGCGGAGGGCTGCATGAGCGCCATGACCGCCCCCCTGATGATGACCCTGGGCCTGGCGCAGCAACTGCTGCCGGGCTCGACCCTGGTCGGTGATCCGGCCACGCCTTTGTTGCGCGTGCACACCGACACGCGGACGCTGCAAGCCGGCGACTTGTTCGTGGCCCTGCGCGGTGATCGCTTCGATGCGCACGACCACCTGGCGCAGGCCCGTGATGGCGGCGCGGCGGCCTTGCTGGCCGAGCGCGGCGTGGTCGAGTCCGGGCTGCCTGGTTTGATCGTGCCGGATACACGTGCCGCGCTCGGGCAGTTGGCCGCCCACTGGCGCCAACGCTTTGACATTCCGCTGATCGCGATCACTGGCAGCAATGGCAAAACCACCGTCACGCAGATGGTGGCCAGCATCCTGCGCGCCTGGATGGCGGAGCAGGGCACGCCCGACGGCGCCTTGTCCACCCATGGCAATTTCAACAATGACATCGGCGTGCCCTTGACCTTGCTGCGCTTGCGCGAAGGGGTGCACCGCTGCGCCGTCGTCGAGTTGGGCATGAACCACCCGGGGGAGATTCCTCAGCTGGCCGGCATGGCCGCACCGACGGTGGCCTTGGTCAACAACGCCCAGCGTGAGCACCAGGAGTTCATGCAGACGGTCGAGGCCGTGGCGCGCGAGAACGGCCAAGTGCTGATGGCTCTGCCGGCCGATGGCGTGGCTGTTTTCCCGGCAGACGATGCCGAGCACACGCCGATCTGGCAAGATTTGTCGGGCCAGCGCCGGGTGCTGAGTTTCAGCACGGATGCTATGGCCGGGCAAGCCACCGTACAAGGCCAGGCTCAATGGATCCAAGCCAGCGCCGCAGCCCCCATGCCGCATTGGCTGATCAGCATGCAGACGCCCTCCGGCGCCGCCGAGGTCTCTCTGGCGATGGCCGGTCATCACAATGTGCGCAACGCGCTGGCCTCAAGTGCCGCCGCTTTGGGCGCTGGTGTCAGCCTGAGCGCGGTGGTGCAAGGCCTGCAAAGTTTCGAGCCTGTGAAGGGCCGGTCGGCCATGCGCCAAGTGGTGCTGGGCGGTCGCACCGTGACCCTGATCGACGACAGCTACAACGCCAACCCCGATTCTGTGCGTGCCGCCATCGACATGCTGGCCGCCTTGCCCGGCCCGCGCTGGCTGCTCCTGGGCGACATGGGCGAGGTGGGCACTCAAGGCCCTGCATTCCACGAAGAGGTCGGTCAACATGCACGTGCCCAAGGCATCGAGCATGTCTGGACGGCTGGCAACCTGTGCCGCCACACCGCGCAGGCCTATGGCCCGCAAGCTCGCTCTTTCGAGCTGGCCGCGGACATCGTCGCCGCCTTGATGACGGCGCCCCAGGCCGCATCCATCCTGGTCAAAGGATCACGCTTCATGAAGATGGAACAGATCGTGGCCATTCTCTCGGGAGGCGCTTCACATGCTGCTTAGCCTGGCCCAGTACTTGCAAAGTCTGCACCCTGAGTGGGGCTTTTTGCGCGTCTTCCAATACCTGACGTTCCGCTCGGTGATGGCGGCCATGACGGCCTTGCTGATCGGCTTGATGCTGGGCCCGGTCTTGATCCGCAAGCTTACCGAGCTCAAGATCGGCCAGCCCATTCGCGAGTACGGCATCCAGGATCACCTGACCAAGCGCGGCACGCCCACCATGGGTGGCGCACTGATCTTGCTGGCCATCGGGCTGTCCACGCTGCTGTGGTTCGATTGGGCCAACCGCTTTGTGTGGATCGTGATGATCGTGACCACGGGCTTTGGGGCCATCGGCTGGTCAGACGATTGGCGCAAGGTGGTGCTCAAGGATCCCGAAGGCATGCCCTCGCGTGAGAAGTATTTCTGGCAATCGCTGGTGGGCCTCATTGCGGCCATCTACCTGGCCTTCAGCGTGTCCGAGACCAACAACCTGCGCGTGGTCGAACTGTTCTTCCGCTGGATCGCTTCGGGCTTCTCGAACGACCTGCCCCCCAAGGCCGACTTGATCGTGCCCTTCTTCAAGACCATCAGCTACCCGTTGGGCGTCTGGGGCTTCATGGCCCTGACCTACATCGTGATCGTGGGCACCAGCAATGCCGTGAACCTGACCGACGGCCTGGATGGCCTGGCCATCATGCCGGTGGTGATGGTGGGTTCGGCCCTGGGCATCTTCTGCTATGTGACCGGCAATGCCGTTTACGCCAAATACCTGCTGCTGCCGCACATCCCCGGCGCGGGCGAGTTGATGGTCTTTTGCGCCGCGATGGCGGGGGCGGGGCTGGCCTTCCTGTGGTTCAACGCCTACCCCGCCCAGGTTTTCATGGGTGACGTGGGCGCGCTGGCCTTGGGCGGCGCACTAGGCACCATCGCCGTGATCGTGCGCCAGGAAGTGGTGCTGGCGGTGATGGGCGGTGTCTTCGTGCTCGAAGCCCTGTCGGTCATGGTGCAAGTGAGCTACTTCAAATACACCAAGAAGAAATACGGCGAGGGCCGCCGCATCCTGCTGATGGCGCCCTTGCACCACCACTTTGAAAAATCCGGCTGGAAAGAAACGCAGGTCGTGGTCCGATTCTGGATCATCACCATGCTGCTCTGCCTGGCCGGCCTGTCCACCTTGAAACTGCGCTGATCGCTGCAACAACGACCATGCATTACCTGCGTGACCTCACCGTGCTGATCCTGGGTCTAGGCGACTCCGGCCTGGCCATGGCGCGCTGG
>CANBUA010000198.1 GCA_947372535.1 Burkholderiales bacterium | reverse complement strand
TGCTCCATCCAGTCCATGGTGGCAGCGCCTTCGTGCACTTCACCGATTTTGTGGTTGACGCCTGTGTAGAACAGGATGCGTTCGGTCGTCGTGGTCTTGCCAGCGTCGATGTGAGCCGAGATACCAATGTTGCGGTAGCGCTCAATCGGGGTCTTGCGGGACATGGTGTCACTCCAGATTTGACAAAGCGCCGGCCGTGTGTGGTACCCACATGATCACGGACCGGACGCTCATGGCAGCCATGCTGCCGGGGTGGATTAGAAGCGGAAGTGCGAGAAGGCCTTGTTGGCTTCTGCCATGCGGTGAACTTCATCACGCTTCTTCATCGCGCCGCCACGGCCTTCAGAGGCTTCGAGCAGTTCGTTGGCCAGACGTTGGGCCATCGACTTCTCCGAGCGCTTGCGCGACGATTCTTTCAACCAACGCATCGCCAAAGCGATACGACGGGAAGGGCGAACTTCAACGGGAACCTGGTAGTTCGCACCACCCACGCGGCGGGATTTGACTTCCACCACGGGCTTGATGTTGTTCAACGCGATGTTGAAGATTTCCAGCGGATCCTTACCGGCCTTCTTTTCGACTTGTTCGAGGGCACCGTAAATGATGCGCTCGGCCACAGCCTTCTTGCCGGATTCCATGATCACGTTCATGAACTTGGACAGGTCAACCGAACCAAACTTTGGATCGGGGAGGATGTCACGCTTGGGTACTTCACGACGACGAGGCATTTCGTTTCCTTTCAATGCTTCAGTTGATGCGCGCTTTCGCTTGCATCTGGAGTGCCATCAAAAATGAGGCTGAAGACTCCACTTACTCGGCAGACTCCGGACAACCCGGGCTACCGCCACCTCGGCCTTCTCAGCAGCAGCATCGAACCTTTCGGTGACGCGGCGATGAAGAGAGCCGACTTGTATTTCCAAAAAGCTGTTAGGCCTTTTTCGGACGCTTGGCGCCGTACTTCGAGCGCGATTGCTTACGGTCCTTGACGCCTTGCAGGTCAAGAGAGCCACGCACAATGTGGTAACGCACACCTGGCAAGTCCTTGACACGACCGCCGCGAACCAGCACGACGCTGTGTTCCTGCAGGTTGTGGCCTTCACCGCCGATGTAGGAGATGACCTCAAAACCGTTGGTCAGGCGCACCTTGGCGACCTTACGCAGAGCGGAGTTAGGCTTCTTAGGCGTGGTGGTGTACACGCGGGTGCACACGCCACGGCGCTGCGGGCAGTTTTGCATCGCAGGCGACTTGGACTTCGTGACCTCGACCTGACGGCCTTGGCGCACGAGCTGATTGATCGTTGGCATTTGAATGGTTCCCGTTGAAAAAACACTTGAAAATCAATCACTTACCGCGTTTGAACGAACGTGGAAAATGGCTTGATACAAGCACAAAACGGCCCTCGCACTAGGATTAAATCCTTCAAGCGAAAGCCGAAAAGCCTTCCATTATAGTAGAGAGCTATCTCCGCCGCAAGCCTTCAGGGCGCATGCAGCGGCGGCACCGTCAGCTCAAACCCCAGGGGCAATGTCTTGGTGACGTAGGGCATGAGCTTTTCGCACTCCAGGGCTTGGACGATGTAGATGTGCGGCTGAGGGGCGTGCCGGGTGTCGAACTCGGGGCAAGCTCGCACGCTGCGACCCACGAAAACACCGACCTTCTGTGCACTCAGCAGCGCGGCCATGGACAGAAAATCTGCATAGACGACACTGCCGGGCGGCACGACCTGCTCGAACTCACGGGCAAACCGCTTGGCCGAGCGATCAGGCACCAAGGGCGAGAAATAGTAGGTCAGCGGGTTGAAGTAGGGCGCCGGTGACTTGACGCGCGGCATCTTCATCAGTTGCTCAGCGGCAAACAGCGGCACCAGGTGGCAGACCAAGACGGGCAGGATGATCAGCGGCATGAGCCAGCGCCGGTTGAACCAGCCGTTCTCACGCCGGCCCACGGCCATGGCGCCCAGCAGCGCAAACATCACCGCACCAGGCAGGAAAAACGTGAAGCGGTCAGGCACGTCGTAGGTGACAGCGAACAGCAGGTTCATCATGGCGGCCAGCCACAGCATCCAGGCCCGCCGGTTGGCTGGGCGGCTCAAGGCCCCCACTGCGCCCAGGCCAAACAAAGACACCAGCACCGTGGCCACCAAGTGAAGTTTGGCGCGCAAGTGATCGATGCGCAGGAACATCTGCTCCCAGTTGTCTGTCTGCCGATGCTCGCCGCCACCGCCTGTGAGGAAACAGCGGACGATGTCAAGCACAGACGTGCCATGCGCGTGGATGTCCAGAAAAGCCGGCAGGCAAGCCAGCAAACCCAGCAGGAAGCCGGCGGCGGCAAACACGGTCAACCAGGTCGACTCCCAGACCAGCAGCACCGCCAGGGGCGCCAGGGCGATCATGGTCAATTGGTGGACCGACAGGGCCATGCCGGCCAGCACGCCCACCACCAGTAAACGGCCCGCGCTGGCACGGCCTTGTGCCCCGAAGTAGGCCGCCCAGCAGGCCAGCACGAGCGTCAGGTTCAGGATGTACACCTCGACCTTGGTGCCCACCCAGAGCAGGCAGTGCACGCTCAAGGCCGCCGCCGCCGCCGCCGCGGCAACAGCAGGATCAGCCCCGAGTTGCCGCGAGATCCGATGCACCAGCCAACCGATGACTGGCAGCAAGAGCACATTGAGCCAAGTCAACCCAACGGCGCCACCCAGGCGATAGGCCGTCACCGCGGTAAGGTGGAACAGCGGATGGCTCATCTCCGACAGGCTCGTCGCGAACCATGGGTCCTCGGCCGCCTGAGCCAGGAACAAGCCGTTGTCACTCCACTGGATGACCCCGCTGTTGGCCATCGCCATGAGCACGACCAGGGCGACGCTGACCCAAAAGAATCGCCATGGAGACAGCTTGGACAGAGATTCGTACATCACTTGGGATTTGTTACACGTTCACGGGAGCCCGTATTCAGGCAGGGGCAGAGGGTACCGCAGCACGGGGCATACAAGGGACGCATCGAGGCACGATTGCGGTCTGCGCCCCTCAACCCAAGGGCTTTCCTGAGCAACCAGGGGCTTGTTTGCCAGGAATGACAGGTGCACCATTCGCCCCTGCCCGCAGATCGCGCTGCGAGCCGCCCCTCAAACCAACACCGGAGATCGACATGCTGACACTCAAACACCTCGCCTTGTCCCTCATGGCCGTGGCTGCCGTGCAAGCCACCGCCCTGTCCGCCGCCCAGGCGCAGACCGTGGTGGCGCGCGACACGTCCAGCTACTTCATCGTCACCCATGCGGACCTGCGCAAATGCGCCTTCCCGCTGTGCGGCGGGTATTTCGTCCGCGCCGTGAATCAGGTCCTGACGCGCTGCGCAGACGGCAGCTTCAAGCGTGAATGCCATGCCGCCACGCTGAACACCGAAGCGCTGGGCTGGAGCGAAGAACAAACCGCCGCCTTTGGCGAGCCCTTCGGCCAAGGTCAGGCCCTGGTGCGCGGCACGCTGGCCACCGGCACCGTGCAATCGGTCAAGGCCGACGTGCTCAAGGTCAAGGAAGCTTGGCAGGGCCAGGCCTTGAGCAAGCCCCTGGGCACCTTCTATGGCGTCAAGAACACCGGCATCGTCTGCATCACCGCGCCCTGCCCTTCCCTGGCTGCCAGCGTGCTCAACAGCACCGCCCAGCCGACCACCCCTGACCTGGACCTCAGCAAGACCGGCGCCAGCGACAAGCAGATCGAAGCGGCCGGCCAGGCGCTGTACGACACCGGCATCCTGACGGTGGGCACCATCGTGCCCGTGCGCTATACCGACTACGCGGGCAAAGCACGCCGTGGCAACAAGCTGGTGGCCACCGAGTTCTACCTGCCTGCCAAGCCCTGATTTGGGCCGCCGATGACAGGCGGCAAGCGGGTTTCACGCGGTTCTGATACCTTTGCGCCCGAGATGACACGAGGAGCATGGGCTTGACCCCACTGAACACCCGCTTGCAGGCCTTGAGCCGACAGCAGATCGCCGGCATGGTGCGCGGCATCGAAAAAGAAAGCCTGCGCGTTGACCGCCAAGGCCACCTGGCCACCACGCCGCACCCCGATGCACTGGGGTCGGCCCTGGCGCACCCCCACATCACCACGGATTTCAGCGAAGCCCAGCTGGAGCTGGTCACGGGTGTTCACGCCGATGTGCGTGACTGCCTGGCCGAGTTGCAGGCCGTGCACCAGTTCACCTACCGCCACACCCCCGGCGAGATGATGTGGGTGAGTTCCATGCCCTGTGCTCTGCCGCCCGATGCGCAGATCCCCTTCGGGCGTTATGGCTCGTCCAACGTTGGCCAGGCCAAAACGGTCTATCGTCGCGGACTGGCCAACCGCTACGGGCCGCGCATGCAGACCATCTCGGGCATCCACTACAACTGGTCCCTGCCCGGCGCCGGTAACGACGATTATTTTGGCCTGATCCGCAATTTCAGGCGCCACTCCTTTTTGCTGCTGATGCTGTTCGGCGCCTCACCGGCCGTCCACGCCGATTTCGTGGCCGGCCTGGACCACGGCTTGCAGCCGTTGGGCGATCACAGCTACTACTTGCCCCACGCCACCTCGCTGCGGATGGGCCGTCTGGGCTACCAAAGTGATGCGCAGACCTCTCTGAGCGTGAGCTACAACTGCCTGGACAGCTATGGTGCCTCCTTGCAGACCGCGCTGACCCAGCCTTACGCGGCCTACGAGCGCATCGGCATCCAGGACGAAGCCGGCCAATACCGTCAACTCTCGACCAGCCTGCTCCAGATCGAGAACGAGTTCTACGGCACCATCCGGCCCAAGCGGGTGATCTTCCCTGGCGAGCGGCCTTTGCATGCCCTGCGCGAGCGCGGCGTCGAATACGTCGAGGTGCGCCTCATGGACCTCAACCCCTTCCTGCCCCTGGGCATCGATGAGTCCACAGCGCGCTTCCTCGACATCTTCCTGATGCACTGCCTGTTGAGCGACAGTCCGGGCGACACGCCGGTAGAAATCGGCGAGCTGGCGCGCAACCAGCACGCCACGGCCTCCCGTGGACGAGAGCCCGGGTTACAGCTCGAACGCGGCGGGCAACCCGTACCGCTGATGGCCTGGGCGCAGGAGGTGATGGCAGGCTGCTTGAGCGTGGCACGCACCCTGGACAGCTTGACCCCCGCAGGCGGCCAAGGCTATGAGGCCGCCTGGGAAGCCGCCAACGCCGCCTTGGCCGACATGGACCAGTTGCCTTCGGCGCGGGTGCTCCACGCCATCGAGGCCTCGGCCGGTCAAGGCCACTTCGAGTTCACCCTGACGCAATCGGCACGCACCCGGGATGCCGTGCTGGACCTGCCCTGGTCCGACGAGCAGGCCCGCACGTTTGCCGCCCAGGCCCAGGCCTCGCTGGCCGAGCAGCAACGCATCGAAGCGGCCGACAGCATGCCGTTCGAAATCTATCGGCAGGCCTACCTGCACGAGCGGCGGCTGGGTCTGCCGCCAGCGACATCGGACTGCGCACCGCCGCCGTCCGCGCCGGCCGCCGACCCCGGGGTGGCCATGGCCTGACCAGGGCATTGCCGCCCTGGGCTAGCATGGCCGCATGACGCGCAGCCGACAACCGACCTTCTTCCTATCGCATGGCGGGGGCCCCTGGCCCTACATGGATGGCGAGTTCCGCCAGCGCTTCACCGCGCTGGAGGCTTCCTTGAAAGCCCTGCCGGGTCAGTTGCCCGAGCGGCCCAAGGCCGTGCTCATGGTCTCGGGCCATTGGGAGAGCGATGTCTTCGAGGTCATGGGGGCGGCCCAACCGGCCATGCTTTACGACTACGGCGGCTTTCCGCCCCACACCTACCAGGTGCGCTATGCCGCCCCCGGTGCGCCCGTGCTCGCGCAACAGGTGGCAGATTTGATCGAGCGAGCCGGCCTGCCCAGCCGGCTGGACGAGCAACGCGGTTTCGACCACGGTGCTTTTGCGCCCATGGCCATCATGTATCCCGATGCGGACATGCCCATGGTGCAACTGTCCCTTCAACATGGTGAGGATGCCGCGCTGCACCTTCAGCTGGGCCGGGCCCTGGCGCCTTTGCGCGATGAAGGCGTTCTCATCATCGGCAGTGGCTTGAGTTTCCACAACCTGCGGCAATTCAGCGCTTCCGGTGCCACGGCCTCCAGGCAGTTTGACCAGTGGCTGCAAACCACTTTGGGTTTGCCGACCGCCGAGCAACGCAGCACCGCGCTCCAGGCGTGGGCACAGGCGCCGGCCGCACGCCTGGCGCATCCGCAGGCAGACCACCTCATCCCCCTGATGGTGGCGCAGGGTGCCGCTGCGGATGAGCCTGGTACTTGCATCTATCGGGAGGAAGATTTCTTTGGTGGGCTGACGGTGTCCAGCTTCCGTTTTGGCTGACCGGCACACGCTGGGTGAAGACGCCACGGCCTGATTTGGTCAAAAAAAACGGGGCCCGCAGGCCCCGTTTTCATGTGTGCATCACTGATCACTCAGCCGCAGGCGTGCCACCCTCAGGCGCTTCATCATCGTCACCACCCAGGGCTGCCAGCTCAAGGGCCGCAATCTCTTGCGCCTCTTGCATGGCGATGGCGCGACGTTCGGTGTCGTCCATCTCTTCCTTGGCTTTGCGAGCCTGGTGGAAGGCCAAGCCGGTACCGGCAGGGATCAGGCGACCCACGATGACGTTTTCCTTCAAGCCGCGCAGATCATCGCGCTTGCCCATGATGGCAGCCTCGGTGAGCACGCGGGTCGTTTCCTGGAAGGAAGCGGCCGAGATGAAGGAGTCGGTCGACAGCGAGGCCTTGGTGATGCCCAACAAGATGTCGGCGTAAGTGGCCGGGATCTTGTTTTCACCACGCAGGCGATCGTTGGTGTCCAGCAGTTCCGAACGCTCGACCTGTTCGCCATTGATGTAGGTCGAATCGCCTGGGTTGGTGATCTGAATACGACGCAACATCTGGCGAACGATCACCTGGATGTGCTTGTCGTTGATCTTCACGCCTTGCAAACGATAGACGTCCTGCACTTCGTCGACGATGTAGCGGGCCAGCTCTTCGATGCCCAGCAGACGCAGGATGTCCTGCGGATCGGCTGCGCCGTCGACGATCAGCTCGCCGCGGTTGACCACTTGGCCTTCGTGCACCAGGATGTTCTTTTCCTTGGGCACCAGCTCTTCCCAGACCTTGCCTTCGGGGTCGGTGATCTGCAGGCGAACCTTGCCCTTGGTCTCCTTGCCGAACGACACGGTGCCGGTGATCTCGGCCAGCGCGCCCTTGTCCTTGGGGCTGCGGGCTTCGAACAGTTCTGCCACACGTGGCAGACCGCCGGTGATGTCCCGCGTCTTCTGGCCTTCGATGGGGATGCGCGCCAGCACTTCGCCAGGCGCCAGGTCCTGACCGTCGCGGATCTGGATCAGCGAGCCAACCGGGAAGCCAATCGTCACCGAGTGATCGGTGCCGGGGATCTTGACTTCCTGGCCTTGCGCGTCGAGCAGCTTGACGCCAGGGCGGATGACCTTGGTCGCGCCACGGCGCTTGGGGTCGATCACCACCAGCGTGGACAGACCGGTCACTTCGTCCATCTGCTTGGCCACGGTCTGGCCTTCTTCGACGTTCTCGAAGCGGGCTTGCCCGGCGAACTCGGTGATGATGGGGCGCGTCAGTGGATCCCACGTCGCCAGCACCAAGCCGACCTTGACTTGCTGGTCGGGCCTGACGCTGAGCAGGGCGCCGTAAGGCACCTTGTGGCGCTCACGCTCACGGCCGTGCTGGTCGGAGATGATGATTTCGCCGGAACGCGAAATCACCACCAACTCGCCCTTGCCATTGGTCACGTAACGCATCGTGGCGTTGAAGCCGATGCGGCCGTCGGACTTGGCATCCACGCTCGAAGCAATCGCTGCGCGGGATGCGGCACCACCGATGTGGAAGGTCCGCATGGTCAGCTGCGTGCCAGGCTCACCAATGGATTGGGCGGCGATCACGCCAACCGCTTCACCGGAGTTCACCAGACCGCCACGGCCCAGGTCGCGGCCATAGCACTTGGCGCACAGGCCAAAGCGCGTGGCACAGGTCAGCGGCGTGCGCACCTTGACCTCGTCGACGCCAGCGGCTTCGAACAGGTCCAGGATGTCTTCGTCCAGCATGGTGCCGGCCGGAACCAGCAGGAGCTGGTTCTCGGGGTGCAGCACTTCGCTGGCGTTGACACGACCCAGGATGCGGTCGCGCAACGATTCGATGACTTCGCCGCCTTCGACCAGCGCGCGGGTGTTGATGCCTTGGTCGGTGCCGCAATCGACGGTGGTGACCACCAAGTCTTGCGTCACGTCCACCAGACGACGTGTCAGGTAGCCCGAGTTGGCCGTCTTCAACGCCGTGTCCGCCAGACCCTTACGGGCACCGTGGGTGGAGATGAAGTACTGCAACACGTTCAGACCTTCACGGAAGTTCGCCGTGATGGGGGTCTCGATGATGGAGCCGTCAGGCTTGGCCATCAGGCCCCGCATGCCGGACAACTGACGGATCTGGGCGGCAGAACCGCGCGCACCGGAGTCGGCCATCATGTAGATCGAGTTGAAGGATTCCTGATCCACCTCGTTGCCGTGGCGATCAATGACCTTCTGCTTGGCCAGCTGGCTCATCATGACCTTACCGACTTCATCGCCGGTCTTGCCCCAGATGTCCACGACCTTGTTGTAGCGCTCGCCAGACGTCACCAGACCGGACACGTACTGCTGTTCGATCTCCTTGACTTCCTTCTCGGCGCGCTCGATCAGACCGGGCTTCTCTTTCGGGACCCACATGTCATCGACCGCGATCGAGATACCAGCGCGCGTGGCCAGACGGAAGCCGTTTTGCAGCAGCTTGTCGGCCAGCACCACGGTTTCCTTCAGACCGCACTTGCGGAACGAGGTGTTGATCAAGCGAGAAATTTCTTTCTTCTTGAGCGCCTTGTCGATGTTGCTGAAAGGCAGGCCCTTGGGCAGGATCTCGGACAGCAAGGCACGGCCCACGGTCGTCTCGACCAGCTTGAGCTCGGACACGAACTCGCCATCGGCGTCCTTGTGCCACAGCGGCATGCGCACGGTCACACGCGCGGTGATTTCCACCACGTTGTTTTCCAGGGCGCGTTGCAGCTCCATCAGGTCGGCGAAGACCATGCCTTCGCCCTTGCCGTT
>CANBUA010000197.1 GCA_947372535.1 Burkholderiales bacterium | reverse complement strand
GCTTGGTTTTGTTGTTGGCATGGGAAACATTGTTCCCGACCATCGGGCCCTTGCCCGTGACTTGACAGACGCGTGCCATGACGCTTCTCCGTTTGCTGTGATCGCGCTGGTTGGGCGCGCAAAGTTACTGTGTGGCGAGCAGAGCAGGGTGGTGAAACCCTGGTGCCCGCCCTTCCGGCGGTTCAGGCTTCGCATACCACCTGTCACGCCAGTTTGCTGGCGCAGGCCCCCTGCGAACGCCCAAAACCCGGGGCGGATTTCGGCAAAAGCGAGATTATAGCCCGATCTTGCCGCTTTGGCAAAGCGCTCCTTTTCGGAGGCTCAAAATCCCTGACTCAGCCTTGCTCCAGGAAGCGCTGGGCGTCCAACGCAGCCATGCAGCCTGTGCCGGCGCTGGTGATGGCCTGGCGGTAAATGTGGTCCTGGACGTCGCCCGCGGCGAACACGCCCGGCACGCTGGTCATGGTGGCAAAGCCGCCCTGGCCGGTCTTGGTGACGATGTAGCCGTCCTTCATCTCCAGTTGGCCCTTGAAGATGTCGGTGTTGGGCTGGTGGCCGATGGCGATGAAGCAGCCCTGCAACTTGATGTCCTTGGTGGCACCGTCGTTCACGCTCTTGAGCCGCACGCCGGTCACGCCGCTCTGGTCGCCCAGCACTTCATCGAGCACGCTGAACAGCTGCAGTTCGATCTTGCCGGCGGCCACCTTCTCCATCAGCTTGTCGATCATGATGGCTTCGGCGCGGAACTTGTCGCGGCGGTGAACCAGGTGGACCTTGCTGGCAATGTTCGACAGGTACAGGGCTTCTTCGACGGCCGTGTTGCCGCCGCCCACCACGCAGACTTCCTGGCCGCGGTAGAAGAAACCGTCGCAGGTGGCGCAGCCGCTCACGCCGCGGCCCATGAAGGCTTCTTCAGAAGGCAGGCCGAGGTACTTGGCCGAGGCGCCGGTGGCGATGATCAGGGTGTCGGCGGTGTAGGTGCCAGCGTCGCCCTTCAGGGTGAAGGGGCGCCTGGACAGGTCCACCTCATTGACATGGTCGAACACCATGTTGGTCTTGAAGCGTTCCGCATGCTGCAAGAAGCGCTGCATCAGGTCGGGGCCCTGGACGCCATCGACGTCGGCGGGCCAGTTGTCCACCTCGGTGGTGGTCATCAGCTGGCCGCCCTGGGCCATGCCGGTCACCAGGGTGGGGTTCAGGTTGGCGCGGGCGGCGTAAATGGCGGCGGTGTAGCCGGCAGGGCCGGAGCCCAGGATGAGGACCTGGCTGTGCGAGGGCGTGCTCATGTGCAGTCTTTCTGTGTCTGTGGCGGCGTCGTGCAGGCGCAAGTATCACCCGGCTTGCAAGTCCCGGAATGGCGCGAGGGGTTGGTCAAAGTTGGCGTGCTTTTGACGCATGTGAAATTCTGCGGCCCTGTGCCCCCGGGCCTACCCCCGATGGGTGCTTTGAGGGGCCTGAAAGCGCATGAAGTGCTCAATATTTCCGGCGGGCTGCCGAAAGTTGGCATGACAGGTTGTTCGTCACCCTCCCAGGTGGGCAGTAAGACCTGGTTTTTTCACACATCCAGGGCGGGGTGTCCCGTCCACCACGCCCCAAGGAGCCGCCACATGGCCATGTTGTCCAATCTCGATCTCATCCGTCGCGTTCCGCTGTTTTCGATGCTGACCCAGGCCCAGGCCGAGTCCATTGCCGAAGGCGTGGTCAAGCGTCGCTACCGCCGTGGCGAGCTGATCGTCGAACGTGGTCGCAAGACCAACTCGCTCTTCATCCTGCTGACTGGCCGCGCCCGTGTCGTGGCCTCGGACGAACGAGGCCGTGAAGTCATCCTGGCCGTGCTGGAAGCCGGTGACTACCTGGGTGAAATGAGCCTGATCGACAACGAGTCGCATTCGGCCACCGTCCGCGCCGAAGTGCAGACCGATGTGCTGGTGCTGGGCCGCGCCGAGTTCGCCCGCTGCCTGCCCGAGAATTCGTCGCTGAGCTACGCCATCCTGCGTGGCCTGGTGCAGCGCCTGCGCAATGCCGACCGCCAGATCGAATCCCTGGCCCTGCTGGATGTGTATGGCCGCGTGGCCCGCGCTCTGCTGGACATGGCCGACGAAGATGCCGGCGAAAAGGTCATCCGCGGCAAGGTGTCGCGCCAGGACCTGGCCAAGCACGTGGGCGCCTCTCGCGAGATGGTCAGTCGCGTGATGAAGGACCTGGAAGAGCGTGGCCTGATCGAGACGCAAGATACCGGCAGCGTGGTGCTGAAGGATCGGCTGGCCACGGCCTGATCGCTTCCTCCGCGACCTGAATGCCGCCTCTTGCCGAGGCGGCATTTTCATTTCCGAAGGCGTGGAATCAGGCGTTCGCCCGGCGGCGGCCCACACGGGCCAGGCCAGCCAAGCCCAGGCCCATCAAGGCCCAGGTGCCGGGTTCAGGTACGGCGGCCTTGTAGGGTGTCAGCGACAAGGATGTCAACTGCACGGTGGCGAGGGTGCCGCTCGGGACATCCAGGCTGTAGCTCAGGTGTGTCAGCCCGAAGCCCGCATCGACGGTGCCGGTGAAGCTGAAGCTGCCATCCAGAGGGCCGACGAGGCGATGCAGAGGGATGTCCAGCGTTGCGCCCTGTCCGTTGTTGACTTGCAGGGACAAGGTGAAGGGTTGGATGTCGGCATTCGAGGTCAGCAGCTTGCCTGCAAGCCTGACCGTGAAGGCGGTGCTGCCGGGATCGCTCATCTCGATCAACATCGGCATGTCGAGGTAAGCGCTGGCATGCGTCTCGACCATGAAGGAGCGAATGGGCACCATGGCGCGACTGGCCTGCAGGCCCGCCTGGCCGTCGGTCGACGATGTGGTGGTGATCACCAGGGTGTCGCCCTGGGAACTTGCCGTGGCGGTGTTCACATCGGGGTTGGGGGGGAAGCCAAAGCTCAGGCTGTCCGTCAACTCCATGCCGTAGGTGGGCAGGACCAGCAGGCCTGTGGCGCCTTGAGAACCATAGGCGGTGTTGACGGTGATCTTGCCCAGGCTGGTCTGGGCCGTGTAGTAGCTCTGGCCGAAGGCGGCCGTGCAGGCCAGTGCCAGACCGGCGGCCAGCACTGCGGGTTTCATGTTGTGGAAGCGTGACATGGTTTCCTCCTTGTTGTGGCCAAGACGTTAACGCCGCTTCTGCGGAACGTCATTGCTCGGTTCGGGGATTTTGGACCATGGAATGGATGCCACTCGCCACGCAAATTGTGTCAAAAGGTTGGCGTGATGATCACCTGGTTCTTCTTGCTGGGTGCACCGCGTTCGGCATCCTCGGCCTTGCGGGTCTGCTCGTCGAGCTTGCGGTTCAAGGCGGCCTTTTCGCGCTCGACGCGGTCCAGTTCGGCCTGGTCGATCAACTTGGCGCAACCCGCAAAGCAGAAGCTGCCGGTGAATGAGGAGTAGACAAACGGCGTCTGGCGTTTGCCAAAGCCTTTGAGCGTGTCGTTCTGCACCCCGGCGGTCACACGCTTGATGGTTTCCTCCACCGAGAGGCCCGGGGTGTCGAGGTGGGCCAGCAGGTGCTTGGTCAAGGGGCCGTGGCCATCCAGGCCATCGAAGGCGGCGTCTTCGGCAGCCGTGGCGTAGAGCACGATGGTGCCTGCGGGGGCATCCTTGATCGCGCTCAAACCATATTGCGCCTTGGACTGCGTCAGTGCGCTCAGCATGGCAGCCCGACTGGCGGAGCGCTTGGCCTCGCCAGGTTTGGTGACGCGGGGCGCGAAGGGGTTGTTGCGGCAGGCGTCCAGCACCACCATCTGGAAGCGGCCCACGCCGGTGCCCAGCGCAGACAACACATCGCTCATGGCCACAAATTGCCCGTCGATGTCTTGCGGCGTGTGCACATTGGCGCCCGTGGGCACGAGGTAGTTCTCACCACGCACCTGCACCGCGTGGCCGGCGTAGAAGAACATGGTTTGGCTGTCGGGCGACAGGCTCGCTGCGAAGTCCTTGACCAGACGCATCAGGGCGGCCCGGTCCTTCACATCGCTGTGGCAATGTGTCTTGAAGCCGACCTTGGTCAGCTTGTCGCACATGGCGTTGGCATCGTTGACCGGGTTGGCCAGGGCGTCGAAGTTTTCGTAAGCCGAGTTGCCGATGACCAGGGCTTCGCGCTGGCCGCCTGGCTCGCCTGCGCCCCAGGCCGAGGTGCCTGGCGCGCAAGTCAACGCGCTGGCAAGCGCCAGTCCAATCAACGGTCTCCATCTGGCCTGGTTGAGGGATGACTGGCTGGTAGAGCGCGCGAACATGGGCAAGCAGCAAAGAAGGTGGCAGCGGTGGTGTCGACCCTGTTCAGAACGCCGCGCTCAGGCTGAGCGCCAGGCCCTGGGTGGTGTCGACCAGTTCGGCACGGCTGTTGACGCTGGTGCTGTGGTCCGCCTGGCTGACGGCCAGAGCATAGCCCGAGGTGACCACGGTTTGGGTGCGGTAGCCCAGGGTGAAGGCCACGGCGCGGAGAAATCCGCTTTCCATGGGGATGCCATGGGCGATGCCGAACTCGCCCAGTCGGTAGCTGGCGCCGAAGCGGCTGTGCCCGGCGGCATCGCGCTGGCTGTCCGGGAACCGGGCTTGCAAACGACCCAGGCCCACGGTGCCATACAGCGACCAGCCCGGCGCCACAGATGCCGAGGCGCTGCTGCCCAGCAGCGGGCCGGACCACAGGTAGCGGTCGGCGCCGAAGTCCTGGTTCAGGCGTTTGTAGCCCAAGGTCAGGGCCACCGTGGGCAGCAGGTAGTAGCCGGCGCTGACATCGGTCTCGCGGCGACTGGCCGACACGCCGAAGCCCCCCGGGGTAGACGCGTCCTCCAGGCTGTAGTTGGTGTCCTGCATGTGGCTGAGCGAGGCCATCCAGTGCCCCTGCCGAACGCTCGCGAACGGGGTCAAGGAGGTCTTGAGCTTGCTGTGCACCGACTGCACCACCTGGTAGCGCAAGGTGCCCAGGGCCACGCCGGTGCCCGTGGGGCTGGTGATCCAGCTGTCCCAGCCGTGGGTCCAGGTCTTCAGGCCGGCACTGAAGATGAAGGGGTCGCTGTCGGGCTCGGGCTCCGGGCTGGAAGACTGTGCCCAGGCAGGTGCCAGGCTGGCCAGGCACACCAGGGCCGTTGCGATGCGGCGGTGGATGGCGCTGGTGCTGGAAGGGGTCAACAAGGCATGCATCACAGGTCCACCGAGAACAAGGTCGAGCCGATCACCAGGATGATCTGGTCGTTGCGGAAGGCGGCCGAGGTGGGCGCCTGAATCGTCGTCGGCAATGGACCCACCTCGGTGCGGCTGCTGATGTCCACGATGCGTGCGGCGCTGGCGTAGTTGGTGCCATAGAGCAGGTCGATGCCAGTCGAAGTGATGGCGCCCACGTTGCCACGGCCATCGCCGAACAAGGTGAAGGCCTCGGTGACGCTGCGCAGGGTGCTCACGGCTCCTGAGGCACTCACCAGTTTCAGGTTGAGGCCGTCGCGCACCAGGAACTGGCCATTGGGCAAGGGCGCGATCGAGTCGATGGCCAGCAACGCGCGGCTGGCGTCTGGTGGCGAGGCGACCTTGCAGGCCACCGTTTGCCGCACACCCGCGCTGCTGTACTTGTAGATGCAGTCCGATGTGGTGGTCAGCAGGCCGTCGCTGGCGGTGAAGAAGCTGGCGCGGTTGCAGCCGGTGGCGAAGGGCGTGACCGATCCATCCGGTTCGATGCGCGACACCCCTCCACCGCTTTGACAAAGGAAACTGTGCTGAGCACCGTCCACCGCCACACCTCGGACCGTGATGCTCAGTTGGTTGGGGTTGAAGTCGGTTCTCCCCCACATCGTGCTGACCTGGTTGTCCGATGAAATGCGACGCACGGCGTTGTTGCCGTCGTCCGACATGACGACGCTGCCATCGGCACGCATCGCGATGGCGCCGGGCTGGCTGAAGCGCGCCACACTCCCGTCGCCATTGATGTTGTCTTCCGTGCGCCCATAGCCGGCGAAGACGGCGGGCGTCTGGCCGCCATCGGAGGCCAGCAAGCCGTTCACGTCCGTGTCGACCACGTACAGGCGCCCGCCAGGCAGGGCTGCCATGTCGCCCAACCAACCGCCGCCGCGCGACTGGCCGGAAGGGAAAGGGTGGGTGGCCACGGTGCCGTCCGGTGTGACTTGATAGACGGTGCGGACCGTGCCCTGGCTGTTGTTGGTGTTGAACCAGATCGTCCCATCGCTGGCACGCGCCATGCCGCCCACATGGTTGGAAAACGTGGTGATGGTTGTCGGTTGCGCGTTCGTGTCGAACTTCACCAGGTTGTTGCCCACGGCGTTGGCCCCGGCCAGGTAGATGTTGCCCGCTTCGTCCACCGCCATGTTGTCGGCGTAGAAGCTGCCCGTGACACCCGTGCTCAAGGTGCCGGCCCACAATGTGAGGTTCCCGCTGGGGCTCAGTCTGGTGATGGCCGTGTGTGAACTGCCCGAGGCCAGGTACAAGTTGCCCGCCCCATCCCGGCCAATGGGCCCGCAGACCACGCAGGCTGATCCGCCGGTCTGGGTCGCCAGCATGGCCGCCTTCTGCGTGGCGTTGATGGCCAGCGTGCTCACCACCCCGGTGGGCGAGACCACCCGCACACTGTCGTTGCCCTGGTCGGCCACAAACACCTGGCCATCGGGGGCCACCGTGAGGTCCGTGGGGTTGGCGAAGCGGGCGTTGGCGCCGGCGCCGTCGGCCGAGCCTGTCACGCTGGCCAGTCCGGCCAGGGTGCTGACGATGCCGCTCGGGGTGATTTTGCGGATGGCGTTCTGGTCAATGGTGTAAATGTTGCCGGCGGTGTCGACGGCAGCGCTCCTGAGCGCATTGAAGCCCGCGTCGGTCCCGGCGCCATCCAGCCCCCCGTAATGGGGCGCAGCGCCGGCCACCAGGGTCAGTGATTTGCGCTTCACGCAGAGCACCTGGATGTCGCTGACCGCTTGTGTGGCCACCACGTTGCTGCCGTGCACCACCGTGCAGGACACACCGACCGGTTGGGTTTGCACGCGGACGTCATAGGCGGCGCCTGTGGGCAGGCTGGCGATCACAAAAGGCCGGTCCTTGACCACGCCCACGTCCGTCGTGATGCCCAAGGTGAAGCGGTCGATGCCGTTGGTCAGCACCAGGGGCCCCGCCGACAGGCCGGCGACCGTGCCACCCACCGTGTAAGTGGGGGCGCCCTTGCCTTCATTGCCATTGCTGCCGCTTCCGCCGCCGCACGCAGCCAGCGCCATCGTCACGGCCATGAGCAGCGCATGGGCCAGGCGTGGCAAAAGTCGGGGCTGGGCCATCCAGCTTGAATGTGGGCCCAAGGCCGCTGCGTACGTGCCGTTCATGCACGCCTCCCAGTTGATCGGTGTGGTCGGGTTGAAAACTGCTGCGATGGTAGTGGAGGACCACCCCGACTTCATCCCTCGCGTTCAGGATCCGACACGGGCACTTTGCCGCACAATCGCGCCATGACCTTCCCTCTGGATTCCCTGCGTGCGGCCGGCCAGCCTGATGGCCCGAGAGCGAGCGCCAAGGCGGCGTTGTCTGCCATGGGCAATGGCCGTGTGGCCGGACGGCACAACCGGCTGCAGCGCGGCCCCGCCACGCCCGTGATCGATGTGCCGAGGCCGGAGTCGCCCTTGCGGGTGCAGACCAGGCTGTTCCTGGGCAGCATCCTGCTGATCCTGGCCCTGATGGCCATGTTCAGCCACAACCCGTCCGATGCCGCCTTCACCACGTCCGGGTTGCGCCCGGAACCGGCCAACTGGGTGGGCCACCTGGGCGCCTGGTTTTCCGATCTGATGCAGTTTGCCTTCGGTTTCTCGGCCTGGTGGCTGCCGCTGATCGGCGTGCGTACCTGGCTGGGCAACCTGGCCACCTGGCTGCGGCGAGATACGGCCGTCAGTGTCACGGTGGGCGCCCGCCCGCCGTCGCAGGCTGAAGATGATCGATGGGGCGGCATGCGCTGGGTGCTGGGCGTGGTGCTGACGGTGTCGGCTTCGTGTTCGCTGGAATGGTCGCGGCTCTACCGCCAGGAAACCCATCTGGCCGGCGAACACGCTGGCGGCGTGCTGGGCGTCACTTTGGGTGCGGGGGGGCAACACCTGCTGGGTTTCAATGGCTCGGGTGTGCTGTGGATCGCCATGCTGGTGGCCGGAAGCGCCATGGCCATGCGTTTTTCCTGGCTGGAACTGGCCGAACGCATCGGCGAGCGCATCGACCGCCTGCGGCAGCGCCACGAGATCCAGCGCGAGGTCGAACAGGACATCAAGATCGGCGAACAAGCCGCCATCGAGCGTGAACGCGTGGTCGAAGAAGTGCGTCACGAACAACCGACCGAGCACGCCCCGCTGATCATCGAGCAGCCGGTCATCGAGGTGCCCAAGTCCGAGCGGGTGGTCAAGGAAAAGCAGAAGCCCCTGTTCGTGGACATGGGCGACAACAAGCTGCCTCAGATCGACCTGCTGGACAGCGCCGTGGGACGCATGGAAACGGTCACCCCCGAATCTCTCGAGATGACCTCTCGCATGATCGAGAAGAAGCTCAAGGACTTCGGCGTGGAGGTGCGGGTGATCGCCGCCTCGCCCGGGCCGGTCATCACGCGCTACGAGATCGAGCCGGCCACGGGCGTCAAGGGCTCGCAGGTGGTCAACCTGGCCAAGGACCTCGCCCGTTCGCTGTCCCTGGTGTCCATCCGGGTGGTCGAGACCATCCCCGGCAAGAACCTGATGGCGCTGGAGTTGCCCAACGCCAAGCGCCAGATGATCCGCCTCACCGAGATCCTGGGCTCGCAGGTCTACAACGATGCCCAATCGATGCTGACCATCGGACTGGGCAAGGACATCGTGGGTGCGCCGGTGGTGGCCGATCTGGCCAAGATGCCGCACTGCCTGGTGGCCGGCACCACAGGCTCGGGCAAATCGGTGGGCATCAACGCCACCATCCTGAGCCTGCTGTACAAGGCCGAAGCGCGCGATGTGCGCCTGATCCTGATCGACCCCAAGATGCTCGAAATGAGCGTGTATGAAGGCATCCCGCACCTGCTGTGCCCGGTTGTGGTCGACATGAAGCAGGCCGCCAACGCGCTGAACTGGGCCGTGGGCGAGATGGAGCGCCGCTACAAGCTCATGTCCAAGATGGGCGTGCGCAACCTGGCCGGCTACAACAAGAAGATGGACGAGGCCAAGGCCCGGGGCGAGCTC
>CANBUA010000196.1 GCA_947372535.1 Burkholderiales bacterium | reverse complement strand
GCCGTGGCCCTGGACGTGGCCATGGGTGGCTCCACCAACACCGTGCTGCACCTGCTGGCAGCGGCCCGCGAGGCCGAAGTGCCCTTCACCATGGCCGACATCGACCGCATGTCGCGCAAGGTGCCTTGCCTGAGCAAGGTGGCCCCGGCCGTGCCCGATGTGCACATCGAAGACGTGCACCGCGCCGGCGGCATCATGTCCATCCTGGGCGAGCTGGCGCGTGGCGGCCTGCTGCACACCGATGTGCCCACCGTGCACAGCAAGACCATGGCCGATGCCATCGCCCAGTGGGACATCACGGTGTCGACAGACGAAGCCGTGCACACCTTCTTCAAGGCTGCGCCCGGTGGCGTGCCCACCCAGGTGGCCTTCTCGCAGGACAGCCGCTGGAAGAAACTGGACATCGACCGCGCCAAGGGCGTGATCCGCAGCAAGGAACACGCCTTCACCAAGGACGGTGGCCTGGCGGTGCTGTACGGCAACATCGCCGAAAAAGGCTGCATCGTCAAAACGGCCGGTGTGGATGAATCCATCTGGACCTTCACCGGCAAGGCCCGTGTGTTCGAAAGCCAGGAAGACGCTGTCGAAGGCATCTTGAACGAAGTGGTGCAGGCTGGCGACGTGGTCATCATCCGCTATGAAGGTCCCAAGGGCGGCCCGGGCATGCAGGAGATGCTCTACCCCACCTCCTACCTGAAGAGCCGCGGCCTGGGCAAGGAATGCGCCTTGCTGACCGACGGGCGATTCTCGGGTGGCACCTCGGGCTTGTCGATCGGTCACGCCTCTCCTGAGGCCGCTCAGGGTGGTGCCATTGGCCTGGTCGAAGATGGCGACAGCATCGAGATCGACATCCCCCATCGCCGCATCCACCTGGCCATCAGCGATGCCGAGATGGCCAAGCGCCGCACCGCCATGGACGCCAAGGGTGCGCAGGCCTGGAAGCCGGTCAAACGCGAGCGCTACGTGTCGGCGGCGCTGCAGGCCTACGCGCTGCTCACCACTTCGGCCGACACGGGTGCGGTGCGGGATCTGAGCCAGATCCAGCGCTGAACATCGCCGGGACACCTGGTGCCAAAGCCCACCTTCGGTGGGCTTTTTTCATGGTGCGGCCTGGCGACTGTGCGCCTTTCAAGCCCGGCAAGTTCAGAGGTACATGAACATCCACAGCGCCACCAGCGTGGGCCCCAGCGCTGCAAGCAACAAGCCGACCGCTGAAATCGACTGATCAGCAAAGGCTCCCTTGAGGATGGCCGCCCCCGCCGGGTTGGGCGCGTTGGCGATGATGGTCAGCCCGCCCCCCGTCACGGCACCGGCCACCAGCGCGTACTTGAACCCATCCGTCAGCCCCGAGACGAGCGAGCCCAGGTAGGTCAGGGCTGCGTTGTCGGTGATGGCCGTGAGCGCCGTGGCGCCCAGGAACACCGCATCGCTGCTCATGCTCCGCAGCAGGGGCTCGAGCCACCATTGCTGTTGCCCGCCCAACACCACCAGCCCCGCCAGGAAGAAGGCCACCAGCAGGCCTTCGCGCAGGATCAAGGGTGACTGGTAGCGCTCATAGGCCGTGGTGAAGCCCAGGAAGAACATGAACAGTCCGAGGAACATTGCAGGGTGGTGGGCAAACACCACGATCCCTGCCAGGAAGGCCAGGTGGATCAAGGTGACCAGCGGGGGCGGTGGGCTGTCGATCGCTGCGGGCAAGCCGGGCAGGGCGTGCAGCTCCCGGCGGAACAGCCACACCAGGCCGGCCGCGTTGATCAGTGCGGCCAGGGCTGCCTTGTCGCCGAAGTGCAGCAACATGAAGCCCAGATTCCAGCCCCAGGCTTGAGCCACCATCAGCACGGGTGGGGCCGCATACGGCGTCAGCGTGCCACCGATCGACACGTTGACGAACAGCACACCCAGCGCACCGTACTTGAGCCGCTCGGACACCGGATGGGCATACAGCCCGCCCTTGAGCAGGAGGGCGGCCAAGGTCATGGCGGCGGGTTCGGTGATGAAGGAGCCCAGCAGCGGCACCACCGACAGCACGACCATCACAAAGCCCTGGCCTTTCGACACAGGCAGGGCCCGCACCAGCAGCCGCACCAACAGCCGCACGATCTGTCCGGCCAGTTGCAGGATGGGCCTGCTGGCCGCCGCCACCATGATGGCGAACACGAACATCGGTTCGGTGAAGTTGCGGGTGTCCAGGTAATGTGTGGCGGCGGCCTTGCCCTCGATGGCGAACATGCCCAGGATGAACACCATGGCCCACAGGCCGAACACCACCTCCACCTCGGCCAGGAAGTGCCACAGCCCTGCGTGCGCCGGCCTTGCGTGGGCCAGGCGTTCGAAGAACTGAGTGGAGAAGGTGTGCAGCAAGGCGACGCCGAACAGGGCCGCGCCCAGCAGCTGCGTGGTGCCGGGGTTCATGAGCCGGATGCTATCAGTGGCCCCCAGGCTTCAGGGGCCGGAAGGCATGCGGGTGTCCACATGCGTTATCGTTCGCGCCATGCTGATCCACCCCCAATTCAACCCCATCGCCCTGAGCCTGGGCCCTCTGAAGGTGCACTGGTATGGCCTGACCTACCTCGCCGCCTTCACCATGTTCTACCTGCTGGCCACGCGGCGTGCGGCAACGGCCTACTACGTCGGGCTCGGCTGGACACGTGAGCGCATCGAAGACCTGCTGTTCTACGGCGTGCTGGGCGTGGTGCTGGGCGGGCGGCTGGGCTACGTGCTGTTCTACAAGCCCGCCTATTACTTCAGCCATCCGACAGACATCGTCGCCGTCTGGCAAGGCGGCATGGCCTTCCACGGCGGCCTGCTGGGCGTGATGGCAGCCATCGCCATCTACGGCTGGCGCCACCGCAAGCCCTTCTTCGAGATCGCCGACCTGGTGGTGCCCTGCATCCCGGTGGGCCTGGCGGCCGGGCGCATCGGCAACTTCATCAATGGCGAGTTGTGGGGCCGACAGGCCGACGCCAGCCTGCCCTGGGCCATGATTTTTCCCCAATCGGGCAGCGACATGCCCCGACATCCTTCCCAGCTTTACCAATTTGGCTTGGAGGGTTTGTTGCTTTTCGCGCTCTTGTGGTGGTACGCCAGGCTGCCCCGTCAGCTTGGTGCGGTGTCCGGCGCCTTCCTGTTCGGCTATGGCGTGTTCCGTTTCGTGGCGGAGTATTTCCGCGAGCCCGACAGTTTCCTGGGCCTGCTCACCTTCAACATGAGCATGGGCCAATGGCTGTGTGTGCCCATGATCGTGCTGGGCGCACTGTTTTGGGTCGCCGCCAAAAAAGACGCCTTCCGATCCAGGGACCGGAAGGCGTGAAGAGGTCTGTGAGGTTTTCGCGGACCCACTGACCCCCGCTGAGGAAGACCACCCGGCTCTGGCGAATCGGGCGGTCGACAACACCGCATGCAATGCGCGTGCCAGCCGGGGTGGGCGGGGGCGGTTCGGTGGGGTCGAGCTTCAGGCCGCCTGCTTGTCCGCCACGCCGTGGCGGGTGTACAGGAAGTCCAGCACCGCCTTGCGGCAGTGCATGTAGGTGGTGTCTTCGGCCAGTTCCACGCGGTTGCGCGGCCGGGCCAGAGGCACGTCCAGCACCTCGCCGATGGTGGCGGCCGGTCCGTTGGTCATCATCACGATGCGATCGGACAGCAGCACGGCCTCGTCCACATCGTGGGTCACCATCACCACGGTGCTTTGCGTGCGGGCCACGATCTTGAGCAGCTCGTCCTGCAGGTGGGCACGGGTCAGGGCGTCCAGGGCGCCAAAGGGCTCGTCCAGCAGCAGCACCTTGGGCTCCATGGCCAGGGCCCGGGCGATGCCCACGCGCTGCTTCATGCCGCCGGAAATCTCGTTGGGCCGCTTGTGCGTGGCGTGGCTCATGTTGACCAGGGCCAGGGCGTCTTCGGTGCGCTTCTTGAGTTGCTCCTTGCTTTCCTTTTTGCCGAACACGCGCTCGACCGCCAGATGGACGTTCTGATAGCAGGTGAACCAGGGCAGCAGCGAATGGTTCTGGAACACCATGGCGCGCTCGGGGCCGGGGCCAGCGATCTCGCGGTTGTCGCAGATCAGGCCGCCGCTGCTGGGCACCAGCAGGCCGGCCAACAGGTTCAACAGGGTGGACTTGCCGCAGCCCGAGTGACCGATCAGGGCGATGAACTCGCCCTTGTTGATCGTCAGGTTGATGTCGCGCAGCGCGTGGAAACGGCCCTTCTTGGTGTTGAACACCATCTCGGCCTGGCTGATGTCGATGAAAGCTGACATGGGAATGGCTCCTGAAGGCGAGGGGTTTATTCGAAACTGAAGCGCTTGGCGACGGTGATCAGCAGGTGCTCCAGCGCCAGGCCGACGATGCCGATGATGAAGATGGCGATCAGGATGTGGGCCACGTTGAGGTTGTTCCACTCGTCCCACAGCCAGAAGCCGATGCCCACGCCGCCGGTCAGCATTTCTGCCGCCACGATCACCAGCCAGGCGGTGCCCACCGACAGGCGCACGCCGGTCAACATGTAGGGCAGCACGGAAGGGAAGAGGATCTTCTTGACGATGGTCCACTCGCTCAGGTTCAGCACCTTGGCCACGTTCAGGTAGTCCTCGGGCACGCGTTGCACGCCCACGGCCGTGTTGATGATCATGGGCCAGATCGAGCAGATGAAGATCGTCCAGATGGCGGCCGGGTCCGCCGACTTGAACACCATCAGGCCGATGGGCAGCCAGGCCAGCGGTGACACCGGGCGCAACAGGCTGATCACCGGGTTGAGCATGCTGCTCACGATCTGGCTGCGGCCGATCACAAAGCCCATGGGGATGCCGACCAGTGCGGCCAGACCGAAGCCCATGCCCACACGCTTGAGCGAGAACAAGATGTTCCAGCCGATGCCCTGGTCATTGGGGCCGTTGATGTAGAACGGATCCGAGAACAACTTCACGGCTTCCAGCCAGGTGGCCAGAGGCGTCGGGAAGGTGCTGCTCTTCATCGTCAACAGGCCCCAGATGCCGATCAACAAAGCGATGCCGGCCAGGGGTGCCAGGGCCTTGAGCAAGAGGCCGGACCAGTCGATCGGGGCCTTGGGTGGCGTTTGCGGAGCAGAGGCCTTGGTCATCGTGGGGGCAGTTGGGGGAACGGCCGAAGCCTTGTCGGCGCGGATGGCGTCGCTGGCTTCGGATGGGCTGTGGAAAACGGCGCTGACCATGGCGTACTCCTGTCAGGTGTGAACGTGGGGCTTTACAGGCCTTATGCCTTGATCTTGAAACCGTCGGCGTACTTGGCGGGGTTGCTGCCATCCCACACCACGCCGTCCAGCAACTTGGCCGATCGCATGAGTTCCTTGGGCACGCTCGCGCCGACGCCGCTCGCGGCCTGCTTGTACAGGTCGATCTTGTTGACCTGTTTGGCCACGGCCAGGTAATCGGGGTGGTCCTTCAGCAGACCCCAGCGCTTGTGCTGGGTCAGGAACCACATGCCATCGCTCAGGTACGGGAAGTTGACCTTGCCGTCATTGAAGAACTTCATGTGGTTGGGGTCGTCCCAGGTCTTGCCCAGGCCGTTCTGGTAGCGGCCCAGGATGCGCTGGTTGATGGCTTCGACGCCCGTGTTCACATACGACTTGGCGGCGATGGTCTCGGCCATCTTCAACTTGTTCTGCAGGCCGGCGTCGATCCAGCGGCTGGCTTCCAGCACGGCCATGATCACGGCGCGGGCGGTGTTGGGGTACTTCCTGGTGAACTCGTCGGTCGTGCCCAGCACCTTCTCGGGGTGGTCCTTCCAGATGTCCTGGGTGGTGGCCGCCGTGATGCCGATGCCGTCCATGATGGCGCGGTGGTTCCAGGGCTCGCCAACGCAGAAGCCGTCCATGTTGCCCACGCGCATGTTGGCCACCATTTGCGGAGGCGGCACGGTGATGGCCTTCGTGTCCTGCAGCGGGTTGATGCCTGCAGATGCCAGCCAGTAGTACAGCCACATGGCGTGGGTGCCGGTCGGAAAGGTTTGCGCAAAGGTGTATTCGCGCTTTTCCTTGGCCATCAGCTTGGCCAGCGACGGGCCGTCTACCGCGCCGGCATCGGCCAGCTTTTTCGACAGGGTGATGGCCTGTCCGTTGTTGTTCAAGGTCATCAACACGGCCATGTCCTTCTTGGGGCCGCCGATGCCCAGCTGAACGCCGTAGATCAGGCCATACAAGACGTGCGCCATGTGCAGGTCGCCGTTCACCAGCTTGTCTCGCACGCTGGCCCAGGACGCTTCCTTGGAGGGGATGATCTTGATGCCGTACTTCTTGTCGAAGCCCAGCACCGAAGCCATCACCACCGACGCGCAATCGGTCAGCGGGATGAAGCCGATCTTCACTTCTTCCAGTTCGGGCTTGTCGGAGCCAGCTGCCCAGACGGCCGACTGCAGGCCAGGCACCATGCCGACGGCACTGGCTGCGGCAGCGGTTTTCAGAATGGTGCGGCGGGAAATCTTCAGATCCTGCGAGTTCATGGTGCAAGCGTTCCTGTGTGCAAAAACAAAAAAGGTGTCTCGCGCAACCCGAGCCGCCTGCACGCAGACGGTCAGCTTGTTCGATGACACCTTTGTCGGAAGACCGGGCCCCATCATCGGGCGCCCGTGTCGGTTGCGCGGTCGCCGTTGACCACACTGCCCTCCAGGCATGCAAACGATGTGCCAGGCATTTTTGTCGGCATGTCGGCTTGACGCGATGGTTTCGGTGCGTTTCAACGCTGAACAAGGGCGGTCTGCACGCTCTCGGTGCCTGAGCGGCTGGGGTGCACCGCCATGTTGGGGCGGTGCGCGTTCAACGCCGCAGGCAAGGCCGGGCACTACACTGCCGCCATGTCTGTTCCCGCCTTTGCGCTCGGCACGAAGCTCGTGCTGGGCATCGAATCGTCCTGCGATGAAACCGGTGTGGCCCTGGTGCGCACCCAGCCCAGTGGCGTGCCGCTCTTGCTGGCCCACGCCCTGCACAGCCAGATCGACATGCACCAGGCCTATGGCGGCGTGGTGCCCGAGCTGGCTTCGCGCGACCACATCCGCCGTGTGGTGCCGCTGACCCGCCAGGTCATGTCCCGGGCCGGGCATGCGCTGACCGACATCGACGCCATCGCCTACACCCGGGGTCCCGGTCTGGCCGGCGCCTTGTTGGTGGGGGCCGGCATGGCCTGTGCGCTGGGCGTGGCTCTGAACAAGCCCTTGCTGGGTGTGCACCATCTGGAGGGACATCTGCTGTCGCCTTTCCTGTCGGCCGATCCGCCCGAGTTCCCCTTCGTGGCGCTGCTGGTGTCCGGGGGGCACACGCAGCTCATGCGCGTGGATGGGGTGGGGCGCTACACCTTGCTGGGCGAAACTGTGGACGATGCCGCAGGCGAAGCCTTCGACAAATCCGCCAAGCTGATGGGCCTGCCTTATCCAGGCGGACCCCACTTGTCCCGCATGGCGGAATCGGGTCGGCCGGACGCCTTCGAGCTGCCCCGCCCGATGCTGCATTCCGGCGACCACGACTTTTCCTTTGCCGGCCTGAAGACGGCGGTGCGCACGCATCTGGTGCGAGCCGGACTGCTGGATCAACATGACGCCCTGGCCGACCCGGCGCGGGCCCCTTGGTTGGCGGACCTGGCGGCGTCCACCCAGGCGGCCATCGTGGATGTGCTGGCGCGCAAGTCCATCAACGCGCTCAAGGCCACCGGGCTCAAGCGCCTGGTGGTGGCGGGCGGAGTGGGGGCCAACCGCCACCTGCGGGCGGAGTTGAACGAGGCTTGCCGCCGGCGTCAGGTGCGCGTGCACTACCCGGAATTGCACCTGTGCACTGACAACGGCGCCATGATCGCGCTGGCGGGTGCCATGCGCTGGCAGTCCGGGCAGGACGCTCCGGCGCATGTGGCCAGCTTCGACGTGCGGCCGCGCTGGGAGCTGGGCACGGTCTAGCCCCCTGGCCAGGAGGGCCTGGGGCAGGGTGGCCCAAGCAGCCTGCCACACGCCCCTGATTTCGCATATACTCATGGGCTGCCCATTTTTCGGGCTGTTTTTCGCACGGCCCGGGTCGGTTTCACCTGGTGCCGCAAGTCCAACGCAGAAACCGAATGGCCAGGCGATCCATGCCCGGCCTGCCGGACTGCATGTTTTTCAGGAACACACCATGTCCGACATCAACAAGGCCGAGATCGTCAAGTCCAACGCGCGTGGACCCGCTGACACCGGCTCTCCCGAAGTGCAAGTGGCTCTGCTGACCGCTCGCATCAACGACCTGACTCCCCACTTCAAGGCCAACAAGAAGGACCACCACGGTCGTCGCGGCCTGCTGCGCATGGTCAGCCGTCGTCGCAAGCTGCTGGACTACCTCAAGTCCAAGGATTTCGACCGTTACGCTGCCCTGATCGCCAAGCTGGGTCTGCGCAAGTGATTCTGGCCTGACAAACAAAAAAGCCTGTCTGGCCGGTCCAGCCAGGCTTTTTGTTTTCTCGGCCACCCCGCAAATCCGGGGTAAATTTAACGGTTCGCCCAAACTCGCGACCACACCGCGCCCACACTCAACGAGCGACACGCTGTGTCATTCCAACGGGGCTGCTGTCTGCACACCGGGCAGCCCCGCTGGAATGGCATCGCGAACGAGTGCCAGGGCATCACCTGGGGCATGTGCCCCCTCATCGGAGACCCATCCATGACCATGTTCAATAAAGTCACCAAGACCTTCCAGTGGGGCGGCCGTACCGTCACCATGGAAACCGGCGAAGTTGCCCGTCAAGCCAGCGGCGCCGTGCTGCTGGACATCGAAGGCACCACCGTGCTGGCCACCGTGGTGTGCGCCAAAAACCCCAAGCCCGGCCAGGATTTCTTCCCCCTGACCGTCGACTACCTGGAAAAGACCTACGCCGCCGGCAAGATCCCGGGCAGCTTCTTCAAGCGCGAAGCCAAGCCTTCCGAGTTCGAGACCCTGACCTCGCGTCTGATCGACCGCCCGGTCCGCCCGCTGTTCCCCGAAGGCTTCTACAACGAAGTGCAGCTGGTCATCCATGTGGTGTCGCTGAACCCTGAAGTCTCGGCCGACATCGCCGCCATGATCGCTTCCAGCGCTGCGCTGTCGATCTCGGGCATCCCTTTCAACGGCCCCATCGGTGGCGCCCGCGTGGGCTACATCAACGGCGAGTACGTGCTGAACCCCAGCCTGGCTCAGCTGGCCGAATCCAAGATGGACCTGATCGTCTCCGGCACCGAATCCGCCGTGCTGATGGTCGAATCCGAAGCCGA
>CANBUA010000195.1 GCA_947372535.1 Burkholderiales bacterium | reverse complement strand
CGCGGCCATGCACCGCATGCAATCCAGGCAGAAAACGCGCGAGGTGGTTCATCTCCTCGCCGCAATGCATCAGCAGATCCAACACCATGGTGTCGGGCACCAATACGCGCCGCATGCGGGGCGTGTTGAGCCAAGGTCCTGCCAACACGTTGACCAAGCCCAGTTGATGGCAGATGCGCCCCAGCCAGAAGCCGCTCCGCATCTGCGCGCCGTCGGCGGTTTTGACCACGTGGTGGACCAGGTAGCCGCCATGCCCTTTGAGCACGCGGTCCGACGTGGCGGCGCAGATCGTGGTGGATCGAGCCGCCTCGTCATCGGGAAAACCAAAGTCAGCGGGCGGATGAAAAGCAATGGCCAGCTTCTTCAAGGACGGGCCAATGTATTCATCCACCAGCGAGACATTGCCGATGTAGCGAGCGCGGTCGCCACTCAGGGCCGAGCGATCCTCCTTGACACGACAACGCACATGCGCCTTGGGGTGCCAAAGCCGGTACCGAGCCGTCTCGGGCAAGTGCCAGCCAAACCACCAATCCACCATGGCCGGGGTGACGCCCGGCATGTCGGTCGTGCAGCTCACCAGCACCTGGCCGTCCTCCGCCCGCCTGACTTCATCAGCGCAAGGCTCGGGCTGTCCCAGCACCTGAAGGGCCTGTCGCAAGGGCGGCACGGGTCCTTGGACCACGCCTCGTTGGCAGGCCTCCTGGATGGCGCGCGGCGCGGGTTGCAAGGGCAGCATGAACGCCTGGTATCTTTCCATGAAGGCCCCTTGGGTCATGTCGCTGAAAAAGTCAAACTATAACGCGTTATAGTTTTTGGTCCTTCAATCCTAGATTTCCCCAAACCTGTCCATGGTCAAACGCGATTCACAACATGGCGAGCGCATCAAAGCCTCGCTGTTAAAAGCGGCGGCCGACCTCTTCATCCGGGTCGGCTACGAGGCCACGACCGTGCGCGACATCGCCGCGCAAGCCGGGCTCACCACGGGCAGCCTGTACCACTTCTTCGCCAACAAGGAGGCGCTGCTCGAGCACTTGGTGCGCGACATGTTCACCACCACCGAAGCCATGGCCGATGCGGCCACGCAGACACTGAGCAGCCCGTGGGCACGCCTGAGCTTTGAACTGGTCCTGCAGTTGGACCTGATCACGGCCGATGAGCGGCTGGCGACGCTGTACGAGGCCGTGCATGCCTCACACACCATCAGCCGCCAGATCCACCAGTTGGCCCGGCTGCGCTTTCAGAGCCTGCTGACCCTTGCCGTGCCGGCGGATGCGTTGGAAGACACTGCGCACCGGCTGGCGGTCACGGCCAAGAGCCTGATGATGGGGCTGGTGCAGGAGCGGCTCATCCTGGATCAACTCGATCTGCCGGCGCGCATTCGCCTGCTGCTCGACGCGCTGTGGCATCAACTACCCGGCACCACGGTGGACACCGACGCCCTGGCCAAGACCATGGACGAATTGCTCAAGGCCCACCGGCCAGCGATCCGCCGCTTGCTGCCTTCAACGCGGTGATGCCGCGAACAGCTGATTCAGATCGGCGCCGCGCATGGCCGACTCGGTGTAGGCCGTGGTGCCCTGTGTCATCAACTCCGTGGCCGCACGTTGCAGCGCCCCCATCGCCGCGCGCGCCAAAGAGCCACCCACGCTGAGCCGCTTGACGCCCATGTCCAGCAACTGCGGCGCCGACAGCTGAAGGCCCGCCATCCCCAGCAGCACATTCAACGGGCGGTCCACCGATTTCAACACCTCGGCGATGTCCTCAACCCGGCTCAACCCCGGTGCGAACAAAACATCCGCACCCGCCTCCTGAAAAGCCTGCAAGCGCTTGATGGTGTCCTTCAGATCGGGCACGCCCACGAAGTAGTTCTCCGCCCTGGCCGTCACCGTGAAGGGAAACGGCAGCGAGCGGGCCGCCTGCACGGCCGCGGCGACGCGCTCCACCGCCACGTCGATGGCCAGGATGGGTGAGGCCGCTTGCCCCGTGCTGTCCTCGATGGACCCACCAACCACGCCTGCCTCAGCCGCCTCCAGGATGCTGTTCGCCACATCTTGCAGACCTGAGCCAAAGCCATCGCCCAGGTCGGCACTGATGGGCAGATCGGTCGAGGCCACCAGGTCGGCCAAGTGCCGCATCATCGCCCCGCGCGTCACGCTGCCATCGGCCTGCCCTCGGGAAAACGCAAAGCCGGCGCTGGTGGTGGCCAAGGCCTTGAAGCCCAGCGATGCCAGCAAACGGGCCGAGCCCGGATCCCAGGGGTTGGGGATGAGGAATCCTCGGCCTTCGCGGTGAAGGCTTTGAAAGAGATGGGCCTTCTCGGCCTGCGTGGGTTGGGGCTGCATGTGGGTCATGATGGATGCGGTCGTGGCAAGTGGCAAGTTCTTCGACTGAGTGGTGCTTGGTCAACGCAGCAAGTTGACCACCCCCAGCCCGAGGAACACCACAAACAGCGCCCGTTGAAATGCCGGGCCGCTGAGCCTGGCGCGCAGACGTGCGCCCAGCCACAGCCCCACGAAGGCCGAGCCGATGGCCAGCAGGGAGGCCGCCGACCAAAGCTGCAGCGGCTCAGCCGCTTGCAGGCGCGCCCCCAAGGCCAGCGTGGCGATGGTGAACGACAGCCCCAGCGCCTGCACCATCTCGTCCTTGCTCAGACGGAGCGATTGCAGGTAGGGCAGCAAGGGCATCACGAACACGGCGGTCAGTGAGGTCACCCACCCCGTCAGACTGCCCGCCACCAGTCCCAGCCACCTTGACTGGGCGGACCAGTCCGGCAAGCGGGGCCGCCACAAACCCCACACGCCGTAGACAACCAGGATCCAGCCCAGCAAACGCCGCGCATCAAAGGCTGGTGCTTGATGATGCGCCCCCAAACCAGGCGCGAACAGCGTGACCGCCACCATGCCCACCCACACCGGCCACAAGGCGGCGACCAGCTTGCGCCAGTGAGGCCCCTGGCATTGCGCCACGTTGGTGATGAGGGCGGGCACCACCAGCAAAGCGGCCGCCTCGACTGGTGGCATCCACAGCCCGAGCAAACTCACGGCCACGGTGGGCAAGCCCATGCCGGTGACGCCTTTGACGCCGCCGGCCAGCAAGAACACCGCGCCCACCAAGATGACATGAAAATGATCCATGACGCATCTTGGCCGGTGAGCCGCCTGCCGTCCATCTGCAATCTCAAGCAGCCCCGCACCTGAGCCTGGCCTTCAACGCCGTTCTTATCTGGCAAATCGCCGTCGGTATTCAACCAGGCTCACCCCCAGCCGCCGACTGAACGCCCGCCTGAACCCGTCCACATGGGCATAGCCCACGGCGTCGGCCAAGCGCTTGGCCGGCAGGTCGGAGTCCTCGGCCAGACGGCGGGCCGCATCGATCCTCGCGTTCTCGACGAACTCCGCGGGCGTGGTGCCTGCCTCTTGCCGGAAAAGCCGCGCAAAGCTCCGCTCGCTCATGCCGGCCCACTTGGCCAGTGCAGGCACGGACAGGTCGTGATTCAAGTGGGCCAGCACATGGTCTTGTACCTCACGCACGCTGGATCGCTCTGCCGTTTGCGCAGCCAGGTGCGCGCTGAACTGGCTCTGGCCGCCGGGGCGTTTGAGGAACATCACCAACTCGCGCGCCACGCGCAGCGCCAGGTCGCGGCCATGGTCCTCCTCCACCATCGCGAGCGCCAGGTCCATGCCGGCCGTCACCCCGGCGGAGGTGAACAGTTGACCATCCTTCACATGGATCGCGTCCGCCTCGACGCAGGCCTCGGGATAATCAGCGGCCAGCCGCGCCGTTGCGTTCCAATGCGTCGCGACCCGCTTGCCATCCAGCAGCCCAGCAGCGCCCAGCACAAAAGCGCCCGTGCACACCGAGCCATGGCGCCGCACCGTGCGCGACTGCCGCCGCAACCAGCCCTGCAGCTTGGCATCACTGGCCATGTCCGCCAGATTCGGGCTGCCCGCCACGAGCAAGGTGTCAATGGCCCCGCGATGGCTGGCCACCGTGGCATCAACCGCCAGGCGCAGGCCACAGCTGCTTTGCAGCAGGCCCTCGTGCGCGCTGATCAACTGCACGCGATAAGCCTGCGGCTGGCCCAACTGACGCGCAGCCTCCGCGAACACATCGGCGGGCCCGGCCACATCGAGCAGTTGAAAACGTGGGAAAGCGAGGATGGCAACGCGCATGGCCGTCAAAGCCCGGTGATTGGCAGGAAACGCCCTGCCTTGGCAAACACAATGTCGCCAGCTTGGCAGAAAATGCTCATGTGTGCAAATTCAGCCAAACGAGAAGCCAGCCATGTCAAGCCACCCCATGAGCCCATCCGTGTTGACCACGCACCCGCGCTCGCCCAGCACGGCCTCCGTGCGCAACCTGCCTGTCAACCTGTTTGCCTCGGTCATGGGCTTGTCCGGGCTGGCCCTGGCTTGGCGATTCGCGCATAGCCGCCTGGCAGTGCCTGCCATCATCGGCGAGGCCATTGGCATGTTGGCGCTGGGCGTCTTCGTGCTGATCGCGCTGGCTTACCTGACCAAGCTGGCCAAGCACCCCCACGCGGTACGCGCCGAGTTTCACCACCCGGTGACGGGCAACTTCTTCGGCACCATCGCCATTTCGGTGTTGTTGCTGTCGGCCATCGTGGCGCCCTACAGCGCGGTGGCGGCCAGCACGCTCTGGACCGTGGGCATGCTCGCCACCTTCGCGCTGAGCTTCCTCGTGATCTCGCGGCTGCTCAAAGGCCAGATCGACGCGGCGCACGCCGTGCCCGCGTGGATCATCTCTGGCGTGGCCACGCTCGACATCCCCGTCACCGCCGGGCACATGCCCATGGCTTGGGCGGCCGAGGTCAATTTGATGGCCGGTGCCATCGGTGCGGTGCTGGCGCTGTTGCTGCTGGTGATGATCATCAGCCGCCTCGTGCACCACCCTGAGCCGCTGCCACCGGCCATGACGCCCACGTTGATGATCCTGGTGGCGCCCTTTGCGGTGGGCTTCCTCGCGTACAGCCACATCGTGGGCAGCATCGATCGCTTTGCCGGGCTGCTTTTTTATGCGGGGCTGTTCCTGTTCGCCGCGATCGCGCCCAAGGTCTTCCGCCCGAGCGTCAAGTTCTCACTGGCCTGGTGGGCGATCAGTTTCCCGATGGCCGCCTTGGCCAACGCGGCGCTGAGGTATGCGGACTTCATGAAAAGCACGCCGCTGTTGATGCTGTCGGTGGCGCTGCTGGGCGCCTTGAGCCTGACCTTGGCCGTGCTCACGGTGAGGACAGTGACGATCGCTTTGGATGGGCGACTGTTCAGGTGAGCACTTGAATGGCCCCCAAGCGGGGCGCCTCGGCTGCCTTGGTGCAGCGCGAACCGTGTCCAGGCACGCCGTTTGCCGACAAGGACTTGAGGGTTGGCGACAAGCCGGCCTCCATTTCCACAACTCATTTTTGACAGGACTCACCATGATCAAAACCACGCTCCAAGCCCTCCTCATCGCCACTGCCGCCTATGCGGCCCTGCCCGCCATCGCGGCTGACGAGGTCACCCCGACGACCCCCAGCATCACCAAAGAAGAAGCCCGCGACCTGAAGACCGAAAGCAAGGCCGAATACAAGGCCCGCAAGAAGATCTCTGATGCGAAGAAGGACCTGGACGTCGCCGATTGCAAGACGTCGGGCCTGGAATCGAAGGAAGAGCGCGATTGCACGAAGGAGGCCAAGGACACGGCCAAGTCTTACAAGAAGCACGCCAAGGAAGTCTACAAAGATGAGAAGGCCGACATCAAGGCCAACACCCAGTAAGGGATCGGGCGCTGCCCTGGTTCACGCGTGGAAAAACGCTTGGTGCGTTTTTCCACGCCGTGATACCCGCGAGCTCACATCGTGGGCTGGAATGTGATCCCACTGAATTTCTGGGCAGTCATCGCTTTCGCCATGGCTTCTGTCACCAGGAGGATGGCGCTCCACTCCGCAGGGCGGAAAATGTGAGCGCCTGGGGGGATCACGGCAGCACCATCCAATGCGATGTCATAGATGCCCCTGATCGAGCCATCGTTTGAATAGGCCACATTTGATTTTTTCAGATCAATGCAGGGCACAGACAAAAGAGGGTTGAATAAAAACTGTGCCCGACTTTCCTGGCCCTTTTGATCGATCAATGGCGGCGCGCCGACAACTTCCACGGCTGCACCGTTGAATTCTTGAATCAAATCAATCAGCCGTGCTGAGCAAAGTGGCCAATCGATCGAGTTTTCAATGAAATCCCCGAGCTTTTCCACATTGGTGGTTTTGAAAGAGCACTGCTGGATATTCGACCTGATCTCGTCCGACAAGGGCGCGCATTTCCTGAAGGCGTCATAAGGCACGCCGTTGATGTCTTGATCAATGACCGTGGCAAGCTTTTTATCGCTCTTGAAGATCATTTCGAAAAATTTTGTATTCATACCGGTGTCACGACTTTGGTGATGTAAAGCTTCAATTTGCCAGAGGTGATATCGGTTCTCAGCTGCTCCATCACTTCATAAGCACCTTCCGCCGCTTTGGCCTGGCCTTTTCCGCCGTGTGTCAGCAGCTTTTCATTCAGGGCTTTACGCACTGCCGCATAGTAGGCATCGGTGTGTCCGCCACTGTGTCCGTCAAGCTTGATGAGGTTCTTGGCATCGGTCACGATATCAATCCCTGCTTGTTTGATCAAGGGGTGAGTTTTGAAGCCGTGGCTATCGGCCTTTGGGATGATGTGATGGATCTGGCAAGCCAAGCCAAATGGATCGATCCAACCCGTGGGATTGGGCGCATATTGATAAACATTGGTGCCTGCATTCAATCCAAGCGGATCGGGGCTGGCGAATGACCCCACGGCAGGATCATAGTACCGCAGGCTGTTGTAGTGCAAACCCGTTTCAGCGTCTGCATATTGACCCTGAAACCGGATTGGATTGTCTGCCTGCTCATGATGCAGCTTGGCAATGGCACCCCAGGCGGAATAAGTGGCCGCCCATTGCACTTGCCCCTGCTCGTCAATCAACCGGGTCGGGCACCCATTGGGGTCATTCACATACAAGAGCGTACGCTCAGCCAGCATGGCCAGCGGCTCGAACGTCTCGGGCCGATACACAAACTCTCGTGTCTGAGCTTCGATGACATCCATGGCCATCGCATGGCCGTCCCAGCCAAACCAGGTGCGTTTGCCCGCAGTCTCCTTGAACACCCGCCTGCCCAGTGGGTCGTAGCCATAGGTGGTGACGCTGGCCGTGCCTGATACCGTCTTGCGCGTCGCGATCAGCCGTTGGTGAGCATCCCACGCCAGGTCAAGCGCCTGGTCGCTGCCCCGCTTGTGCGTGAGGTTGCCTGCCCGGTTAAAACGATAGGTCGTGCCTTGATGCTCGCCTTCCCGTTGCCAGCCATCGTCTCGACCCGTGGTTGTGCTGGCGCCTTCGCCTGCGACCTGAGTGACGAGCCTGTCACCTGCTGGATCGTTGAAAAACTTGTGGAGCAATCCCTGCGGGTCGGTGTGAGCCAGGATGCGGCCCATGGGGTCATAGAGGTAAGACGCCTTCCCGAACTGGCTGTCTTCGCACTCGGTCAGGTTGCCCGCTTTGTCACGGCCATAACGAATGGCCAACAGACCTTGTGCACCCATGGACAAACTCTGACCCGTGAGTAAGCCATCGCTGTTGTATTGCAGCGAGCGCAGCAGCCCCGGGGCCAACTCTTCGTGCGTCAGTTGACCAAGGGCATCACGCATGAGCCGCATGGGCCTGCCGCCATCGATGCGCACACCCATGACTTGATCGAGCAGATCAAAAGCGAACTCGGTCGTGTGACCTGGGCCTGCCGAGCTCTTGGTGATGCGCTTGGTGCGGTTGCCTTGGGGGTCGTAGTCGTTGGCAACAGAAAATCCTTGCCCATCGGTGTGCTGCTGTTCTTCGAAAAGCAAGCGGCCTTCGGCATCGAATGCACGGCTCACCGCGACATGCGCATTGGCCGCAGCGGTGAGGTTGCCGTTGGCATCGTAGGCAAAGGTCTCGGTTGCGCGCTCGTCGGGGGCTTGGCCGGCCAGTGGGGCGATCAGCTTCTCGGTGATGCGGCCCAGCGGATCGCAGCGGTAGTCGATGCGTTGGCCAAGCGGGTCCAGGCTGGCGGTCAAATGGCCGCTGCCATCAAACGCGTAGCGGCGGCGCTGTCCCCAGTAGTCCACTTCCTCAACCACCCGGCCAAGGGCATCACGGCGCAACTCATGCAGTTCACCGCGCTGATTTCGCACGCCGATCAGGCGCTCTTCGGTGTCATAGAGGTATTCGACCGTGTGGCCGTCGGGCTGGATGCGCTTGGCGATCTCGCCTTGGCCAAAGTACGCCAGCCGGGTATGCGCCCCGTTTTCATCGACAAAGTCGGTGAGGTTGTCTTCAGCGTCATAAGCGCAATGCAAGACCGATCTGGAAGGCAGGTTGGCGGCCAGCAAACGCCCCTTGGCGTCGTACTTGAAGTGAGTCGTTCTGTCGAGGGCATCGCCCTTGGCAATGACGTTGCCCAGCACGTCATGGGCGAACAAGGTGCGGTGGTTCAGCGCATCCTGCAACTCGGTGAGGTTGCCCAACACATCAAAGCGCAACTGGGTCCGGGCGCCCCGTGGGTTCGTGTACCCGATCAACTGCCCCCAACCGTCGTACTCGTAACGGCTGACATGGCCCAAGGGACTGGTCTGCTCGACAAGCAGGCCGCGCTCATCGAAGCGTTGCTGCCAAACCGCCCCGTTTGGATCGGTGATGGCCACAGGCTTGTTGGCTTCGTCAAAGACGGTTGAGGTGGCGGCTTCATCGGGACGCGTGAGCTTGATGAGGTTGCCAGACTGGTCAAAGTCGTACTGGGTGCGCTTGCCGCCTGGATCGACCACGGCGGTGGTGCGGCCCGCATCGTCGTACTCGTAGACGGTCATGCCGCCCAGGGGGTCGATCTCAGCGATCGGCAAGCCTGCTTCATTGAGCTTGACCAGACTGACATGCCCCAATGAATCGGTGATGCGCCGCTCATTGAGCACGTCTGAATACGCGAAGGTGTAGTCGTACAGGCCGTGGTCACCCCAGGCGTGGACAACACGTTGTTCGTGCTCCGGCCCAGCTTCGAAGGCGTAGTGAAAGCTCAGCCCATTGCGGTCGGTGTGGCGCACCATGTGGTGCTGGGTAGGGCCTTGTCCGTAGTCGAAGCAGTAGCGCGCTTGCAGCGCATCGATCACGGCGATCAAACGGCCCTGCTCGTCGTACTCGTAGCGCACGAAAGTGTGCTCGGTACGGGTCGACGCATCGAACAGTGTGACGGCGGTC
>CANBUA010000194.1 GCA_947372535.1 Burkholderiales bacterium | reverse complement strand
TAGACGTGGCTGATGCGGCGTTCCGTGCGCAGGCCATCGACCGTCTTCACGACCTCGGCCATCAACTCATCGGTGTGCAGGCTGCCTTTCATGAGGGCCTGCACTTCGCCGCGGTGCGCCATGGCCACCGCCAGCGCCGCTGCCGCGTGGCTGTGCGGGACCGCGACGATCTGATGGGCACCCAGATCGATCCCGGCTTGAGCCGCCACGGCCTGGATCTTGCCCGGCGGCCCCACCAGGATCGGGATGATCAGCCCCATGGCAGCGGCTTCGACGGCGCCGCGCAGGGCATCCTCGCTGCAAGGATGAACAACCGCCACCGTGATGGGTGCCAGGCCTTTGGTCAAGTCCAGCAATTGCCGATAGCGCAAGGTCTTGTCCGTCAGGCGCACCTGCAGCGGGGCCATCCTGGCGCGCTTGACTTTCTCCCGTGGCGCCAGCACCAAGGCGCTGCCCGTGATGACCACTTCGCCATGCTGGTCGGTGCACAGGCAATCGAGCGTCACATGGTGGTTTTTTTCTTCCTTGGCAGCGACGGTCACTTTGACGTCGAGCGTGTCGCCCACGTGAACGGGCCGCAGGAACTTCAAGCTTTGCCCCAGGTAGATGCTCCCTGGCCCGGGGTATTGCGTGCCCAGCACGGTGGAGATCAAGGCGCCACCCCACATGCCGTGGGCGATGATGCCGTGGAACTGGGTGTTCATGGCGTATTCAAGGTCCACATGTGCCGGGTTGACATCGCCTGACATGGCGGCAAAGAGCTGGATGTCCTCGGCAGTCAGTGTGCGGCTCAGATGGGCGCTGTCCCCGACGTGGATCTCGTCGAAGGTGTGGTTCTCGATGATGTCCAAAGGTGTGTTGTCAAGCATGCTCATCCCCGCACGTGGCTTCCGCCATCCACAAAAACGACGTTGCCGGTCATGGCCCGCGCCCAATCACTGACCAGGCCGGCGGCAATCGATCCCACCTCGTCGATGGTGACCAGGTGGTGCATCGGCGACAGGCTTTCGGCCTGTGCCAGCAATTCATCAAAGTGCTGGATGCCAGAGGCGGCACGCGTCAGGATCGGGCCGGGCGACAAGGCATGCACCCGGATGCCTTGTGGACCCAGTTCGGTGGCCAGCGAGCGCACGACGGCTTCGAGCGCCGCCTTCACGGGCCCCATGAGGTTGTAGTGCTCGATCACTTTTTGGCCGCCGTAGTAACTGGTGGTCAGCAAGGTGCCGCCCCGACTCATCAATGGCTCGCTCAGACGGGCCATGCGGATGAACGAATGGCACGAGACGTCCATGGCCCGAGCGAAGCCTGCGGCCGAGCAATCGGTGACACGGCCATGGAGGTCCTCCTTGGGCGCGTTGGCAATGGCGTGCACGGCGAAGTCAAGCCGGCCCCAGGCCTTGCGCATGGTGTCGAACACCGCTTCGAGTTCGCCCGCCTTCTCCACGTCGCAGGGCATGACGATGCTGCTGCCGAGTTGCTCGGCCAGCGGGCGCACGAAAGGCTCTGCACGCTCGTTGAGGTAAGTGATGGCCAGGTCCGCACCCAAGGCACGCATGGCCTTGGCGCAACCGTAGGCGATGCTCTGCTGATTGGCAATGCCGATCACCAAGCCTTTTTTGCCGGCCAGGCTGATGGCGCTGGGCTTGATGTCTTCAGGGGTGGTCATGGGTGTGCTCCTTGATCATTTGCACAGCACATAAGTGCCTGGTGCAGGACAGAGGGGAACAAGCCCCTGGGCAGGGGCGCCCATGGACGGCGCTTTGGTCAACTCACCTGAGCGGGCTTGCACCCAGCCGGCCCAGCACGGCCACCAGGATCCCTCGTGACGGGGCGCGGCCGCCAGCCATGCATCGGGGCCGAGAGGCTGTCCAGGGTCGGCCTGGGTCAGCACCTGGTAGCTGCGCCCAGGCACGCCGGGCGGATTGACGATGCCCACGTTGTGCCCGCCCGATGTGAGCAGGAAGGTGAGCGGCGCATGCGTCAAGCCATGCAGCTTGTACACCGATCGCCATGGGGCCACATGGTCGTGAGCCGTGCCAATGCAAAAGACGGGGCAGGCGATGTCGTTCAGATCGACGGTGCGGCCCTCCACCGGGTAGCGGCCACCAGCCAAGTCGTTGTGCAGGAACAGCCGCCGCAGGTACTCGCTGTGCATGCGACAAGGCAGTCGCGTGCCGTCTGCATTCCAGGCCATCAGGTCGCTCGTCGGTGCACGCTCGCCCAACAGGTAATCCTTCGTCATCCGCGACCAAACCAGGTCGTTCGAATTGATCCACTGGAACGAGCCCGCCATTTGCGTGCTGTCCAGGTAGCCCTTGTCGGCCATCAAGGCTTCCAGGGCGCTGATCTGGCGCTCATCGATGAACAGCCCCAGGGCCCCCGGCTCGGTGAAGTCGGTCTGCGCCGCCAGCAAAGACACCGTGGCCAGCCGACCATCGCCATCGCGGCCCATGGCGGCCGCAGCGATCGCAAGCAAGGTGCCGCCCAGGCAATAACCGACGGCATGCACTTTCTGCGTGGGCACGACCAAGCCGACGGCGTCCATCGCATCCATCACACCCAGGCGCAAGTAGTCGTCCATGCCCAAGTCGCGGTCTTCGGACGCCGGATTGAGCCAGGAGATCGCAAAAACCGTGTGCCCTTGATCCACCAGGTACTTGATCAGCGAGTTGCCTGGCGACAGGTCCAGGATGTAGTACTTCATGATCCACGCCGGCACGATCAGGATGGGCTCCGGATGCACCTTCTCGCAGGTGGGTTGGTACTGGATCAACTCGATCAGGTGATTGCGGTAGATCACCTGGCCAGGCGTCACCGCCACCGTCTTGCCGACCTCGTCAGCATCGATGCCAAACGGCGGCGCCGAGGTTTGCAAGCGCTGCGCGTCATCCAGGAAGTTGCGAAAACCCTGCCTCAGGTTGGCACCGCCGGTGCTGGCCGTGCGTGCCAGCACCTCGGGATTGGTCAAGATGAAGTTGGCCGGCGAGGCAATGTCGATCATCTGTTTGACCGAAAAGTCGATCAGATCGCGCTGGTGAACCGAAACACCAGGCAGCGCATGAATGGCGGCGTGCCACCATGCTTCTGTCCGCAGGAACTGCTCGCACAACGCATTGAAGGGCCATTGCTGCCACCCCGCATTGGAAAACCGGTGGTCCTGGGGCGTGGTCAGAGCATTTGTCATACCTGGCGTTTCTCAAAGTAACTTGCTGTGGATGGCTCCTCACTGATCATGCGCTCTTTGCCCCTGAAGCGTCTTGCGCGAAATCATGTTTTCCGACATTGGCGCCCTGTGCATTCCTAACGCTATCGAATGACTTTTTCCTCAGCCGCCTCATGGCACGAGGCCGGATGTCGATACTCATCCATCCCTCTACTCCAAGCGTTTGACCATGCGTGACACCAAGCCCTCAGGCGATGGACCGCTCGACAGCCGTCAAGGTCCACGCCGCCAGTACGGGCAAGGACAAGCGCAGGCACGCTCAGGGGCCGCCGAGTTGAGCGAATCGTCCGCGTCCGTCGATGACCCCGGACAAGCCTATGCCGATGAACTGCAGCGGGATCAGCGCTGGTTGCGCTTTTCTCCGGCGCTGGAAAAACAATTTCAGCTCGACACCAGCAAGCAGCGTTTTTACTACTTGCTGGGCTGCCAGATACTGGGCGTGATCAGTCTGTGGATTGGCATCGCCAACGAAAAAAAGGTGATCCCAGCCACCGTTGACCAGGTCATGCCGGGTTGGATGGCCTTGATGGTTTTCTTCGGCATTGGGTTGATCACGCAAGCCTGGCTCGGCACCCGCACCCTGAGCCGTGGGTGGCTGATGGACTGGTACAGCGGGTTCTGCGGATTGCTCATCGCCATGGGCATCGTGCTGGCGACCAACAGCGATCCCACCCTCATGGCTTCGGTACATGCGGGCAACGTGGTGTTGGTGGTCATGTGGTTCTGTGTCCTGTGCCGCCTGCGCATACGCGTGGCGCTGACGGCCACGGTGGCGACCGCTGTGACGTATGCCGTGCTGGCCAAGGCCCCTTCTCCGAGTCAGCAGTTGATGTATTTGGGCATTGCTCAAAATCTGTTGTTCACGTCGGTTTTCTCGCTGGGGGTGGCGTATTTCCTGGAATATCGGGAGCGCCACACCTACCTGCGGCGCAAATACAAAAACGTGCAGCAAGAGAAGCTGACCCATGCTCGTGAGCTTTTGCATGAACTGGCCATTCAAGACGCACTCACCGGCCTGCACAACCGCCGGCAGTTCAACGCCAATTTCGACATCGCGTGGTCGCAAGCCATCTTCGCGCGCCAGGCGGTGGGCCTGCTGATGGTCGATGTCGACTACTTCAAGTTGTACAACGACACCTATGGGCACCCCATGGGGGACAGCTGCCTGAAGCTGGTGGCCGACATCCTGGCTCAGGTGGCCCGCGAAGAAGGCGGGACCGCAGCCAGGATGGGCGGTGAAGAATTCGTCCTCTTGCTGCCAGCCACATCGCTGGCGGCGGTGGAGCGCGTCAGCCAGGCCGTGTGTGAACGCATGCGGGCCGCCGCCTTGCCGCACAAGGCCTCCAAGGTCGCCGCGCATGTCACGGTGAGCGTGGGTGGTGTGTGGGCCAAGCCCGCCAGCCCAATGAGCATCGATGTGGCGCGGCAGACCATGATGAACGAGGCCGATGCCCTGCTGTACCAGGCCAAGGAGGCGGGCCGCAACCGGACAAAGGTGCGCGAAGACGCCGTGATCGCCACGGAATCGGCGCCGCTTGCCGCCCAGATCGGCGAGCCTGCGTCAGCGGTGGCCGACCAGGAGGCCGAGGTGTTTCAAGTCGGTCACCCCCTCGGGGAGTCCTTGGCCGAGTTGAGCGCGCTGATCAAGAGCAAGGTCCTCTGGCTGCGATTCAATGCCCCCTTGGAAGCCGAGTATCAAGCTGGGCAAGTCGAGCTGCGCCGCAAGTACCTGCTGATCAGCGGTTTACTGGGGATCGCCACCTTCAATGTGTATTGGCTGATCAACTACAGCCAGATCGCCGATGTCGCCGATTGGTTCAAGCCCCATCAGTGGCTACTGACCGCACTGATCTTGTGCAATCTGGTGATCATCAGCCGCCCCATCAAGCCGTGGTTGCGCGAACTGCTCTACGCGCTGGGCGTGTGCGGCGTCGCGCTGCTGACGACACTGGCTTTCAGCCGAAGCGGCATGCCGTCGGCTTATGCGGGCCAGATCGCCGTGTTCCTGATCCCGCTGTTTGCTTGCGTGGCCACGCGCCAGCCATTTTGGGCCACCGCGTTCACCTCGCTCGTTACCCTGGGCGGCTTTCTGTTCAATGTCCACCCCGTCACCGACGTGGAAAAGGTCATGGCCTGGGACGTGACGATGATGCTGCTCACGGCGACCAACTTCATTTTCATCGCCAGCTACACGCTGGAGCATGGCGAACGCATGGACTACCTGCTGGAGCGCCTGGGGCTGCGCCAGCGCGAGGCGCTCGATGCCGCCGTGGCCTCATTCCACCAGTTGTCGATCACCGACCCGTTGACAGGCATCAGCAACCGACGCCACTTCGAAGCCGAATTCGCGGCTACAGCCCAGGCGCGGCAAGCGTTGGCCTTGTTGATCCTGGACGTGGACCATTTCAAGGCCTACAACGACGGCTACGGCCACCTGGCTGGCGACATCTGCCTCAAGAAGGTGGCTCAGGCCATCGAGCGCATGGCCACCAAGGATGGATTCATGGCGGCACGCCTGGGCGGCGAGGAATTCGTGGTGCTGATGCCCGGGGCCGATGCCGAGCACGCGGCGCGCGTGGGTCAGCACATCTGCGATGCGATGCGTGATGCGGGCCTGCCGCATCGTTTCTCCAAGGTGGCGCCGCATGTCACGGTCAGCGTGGGTGTGGCGGCCATGGTCGCGGGTGAGTCGGTTGACGCTTCTGCCTTGCTGTCCCTGGCAGACCAAGCCCTTTACCGCGCCAAGATGGGTGGGCGCAACCGCGTCGAGCCTGGTGCGGGGGCGGCGCTCAAGGAGATGGCGATGCCGGCGCATGCCTTGGCGAGGTAGGACGCCAAATCAAGTAGTAACATTCACACAATGAAATGGCTGCTACTGATTATTTCGCTCCCGACTGAAAACGCCACCGCCCGCATGCGATCCTGGCGCGCCTTGAAAGCCAGTGGCGCCGCCGTGCTGCGCGATGGGGTTTACCTCATGCCCGACGAGGCATGGCATGAAGCAAGTTTGACCGTCATTGGCGATGATCTACGCAAGAACGATGGCACGGCCCACCTGCTTCGCACCGAAGATGCCGACAGTGGCTTTGCCGCGCTTTTTGACCGCAGCACGGAGTTTGGCTCGCTGCTTGCCGAGATCACCGCTCAGCGGGCGCAACTGAGGCAAGACAACGCGCTTGATGCACTCAAGCAAAGCCGCAAGCTGCGCAAAACGTTTGATCAATTGGTCGCCATCGACTTCTTCCCTGGCGAGGCACAGCGGCAAGCCGATGAGGCTTTGCAGGCGCTGGCGCTTGAGGCCAACCGCATGCTGTCACCGGACGAGCCGCTCCCTGCTGAGCACGCCATCTCCCGGCTTGAGGTGCAGGACTATCGCGGCAGGCTTTGGGCGACCCGCCGCCGTCCCTGGGTGGACCGCCTGGCCAGTGCCTGGCTGATCCGCCGTTTCATCGACCCGGATGCTCGCTTTCTCTGGTTGAAATCGCCCGCTGATTGCCCCAAGAAGGCGCTTGGCTTTGACTTTGATGGGGCCGCGTTCACCCACGTCGGCGCGCGCGTCACCTTTGAAACGTTGCTGGCCAGCTTCGGACTGGAAACCCCTGCCTTGCTGCGGCTGGGCTTGCTGGTGCACAGCCTCGATGCGGGGGGCGTCCAGCCGGCTGAAGCCGTTGGCGTCGAACGCGTGCTTGCCGGCATGCGTGAGGCCATCACCGATGACGACCAACTCTTTCAAGTCGCAGCCGGGGTGTTTGAAGGCCTGTGGACCGCATTCATCAAGGAGCGCGCTGCATGAGCGACTCAGCCAAGCAGACCCTGGCGCGGCCAGGCCCCGTCCCATTCTGGGAGGCTTTCCGCTTCTGGCTCAAGCTGGGCTTCATCAGCTTTGGTGGGCCGGCCGGGCAGATCGCCATCATGCACACCGAACTGGTCGAACGCCGGCGCTGGATCAGCGAGAAGCGCTTTCTGCACGCCTTGAACTACTGCATGCTGCTGCCCGGCCCTGAAGCTCAGCAGTTGGCCACTTACATCGGTTGGTTGATGCACCGCACGGGGGGCGGCATCGCCGCTGGCGCGCTGTTCGTTCTGCCATCGCTGTTCATCCTGGTCGCCTTGTCCTGGATTTACCTGGCCTACGGCACGCTGCCCTTGGTGGCAGGCATCTTCTATGGCATCAAGCCGGCGGTGACCGCCCTGGTCGTGCATGCCGCGCATCGCATTGGCAGCCGGGCGCTGAAGAATGGGTGGCTGTGGGGCATTGCGGCAGCAGCCTTCTCGGCGATCTTCGCCCTTGACATGCCATTCCCGTTGATCGTGTTGCTGGCTGCGGTCATCGGTCACATTGGAGGGCGGGTGGCGCCACAGGTCTTCATCGTCGGTGGCAGTCATGGCGCGGCCAAGCACAGCTACGGGCCGGCATTGATCGATGACGACACACCGACGCCCAGCCATGCGCTGTTCACGCGCAACCGTTTGGTCAAGGTGCTGGCCGTGGGCTTGGGGCTGTGGCTTGCCGCCATGGCTGTGTTGGTGGGGTGCCATGGCGTCGATGGTGCATTGACCCAGTTGGGCTGGTTCTTCACCAAGGCGGCGTTGCTGACCTTCGGTGGCGCCTATGCCGTGCTGCCCTACGTCTACCAGGGCGCCGTTGAGCACCATCACTGGCTCACCGGTCCACAAATGATCGACGGCCTGGCCCTGGGCGAAACAACACCGGGCCCGCTCATCATGGTGGTCGCTTTTGTCGGCTTTGTAGGAGGCTGGACACAGCAGGTGTTCGGGCCAGATGCGCTGTTCATGGCGGGTGTCATTGCAGCCTGTGTGGTGACCTTCTTCACATTCTTGCCATCCTTTGTCTTCATCCTGGCTGGCGGGCCATTGATTGAATCAACCCACGGCAACCTGAAGTTCACGGCACCCCTGACGGCCATCACGGCCGCCGTGGTCGGTGTCATCCTCAACCTGGCCATGTTCTTCGCGTATCACGTGCTGTGGCCACAGGGCTTTGCGGGCCGCTTTGACTGGGTGAGTGCCCTCATCACTGTGGGTGCCACGGCGGCGCTGTTCAGGTTCAAGGTCGGCGTGATGCCCTTGCTGGCCATTTGTGCCGCCGTGGGTCTCCTCGTGAGCGGGCTACCTTGGCACCTTCACTGAGGGATGATGAACGCCTGGGCCGCGGGCAAGCACCGCAAGCGGCCCACAAGAGGCATTCGCCGTCAATCCGCCAACGACCGCTTCTGGTCGAGCCGAAAAAAAACCGGCTCAGGAGAGCCGGTTTTTTCAGGGAGCGACTGGGTTCAGTAGCGACCGCCGCCGTAGCCACCCGTGCCATAGCCGACGTCCGAACGCTTGGCCGCACTGTAGCCAGCCGCGCTGTAGCCGCCGGAGCTGCCGCCGCTTTCTTCGCGGGGACGGGCCAGGTTCACGACAATCGAGCGACCATCGACGGACATGCCGTGCAGGGCGGTGATGGCGGCCTGGGCCACTTCAGCAGAAGCCATTTCCACAAAGCCGAAGCCTTTGGAGTTGCCGGTTTCCCGGTCCATCATGACCTTGGCGGAGGAGACGCTGCCGAACTCGGCAAAGTTGCTTTTCAGGCTGGAATCGGTCACGGAGTAGGGCAGGTTACCCACGTAAATCTTGATGCTCATGGAGGAGCCTTTCTGAATCATGGCGCACCACCAGGGGTGCAGGTGTGCGAATCGGAATCCGCAGCGACTTGGGAAGGGTGGACGGGATCTGGTGTGAGCAGATCGTCAGCACGTAGGCGCTGACGGCATGCACGTTGTTTCCAGCCAGCCCTGAGTGACTGCGAAGAGCCGGGCGGCTTCGCGCGAGGCGAAGGTTTTGTCAAAGCGGAACACTCGGGCGTAGTTGCCGTTGCCCTGTGAGCGCTGGACCGAGAAGGAGGCTCGGAAGCGGCCGCAGTCGGTCTGATGTGTCGCGGGCGAAACGACGTACTTGCCCATGGAAATGGCGATGTTTGAAATCTTTGTCAATCAAGGAGGCGCAGGCTTGGAAATCGACCTGCGAGAGCATCAAGTGGCTCGGTTGGCTGCAGCTCGGCAAACCAAAAGGGCGAC
>CANBUA010000193.1 GCA_947372535.1 Burkholderiales bacterium | reverse complement strand
GAAAACGACAGGGTGGCTTTCACGTCGGACGGGGTCATGAGCACTCCTAGGGGTCGGTCTTGTTTGGGAGAAATTATCGATGACTCGGGATAAATCCCAGGTCGGCATTATGGGTCTTAGTCCACGCCCACCGGCTATTTAAACGGGAGGCGTGCACCAGACCTACGCCTTGGGCACTCGCATCATCGACAGTACCTGCATGACTTCTGCATTCACCAGATCACCTTCGGGCTCCTTGCGGGCCAGAAAGAGATCCAGCAGATCATTGTCCGCCAGGTCCATCAATTGAAGCAAGCCTTGTACCAACGGCGTGGTCAGACGCTCGCCATGCCGCTCGAAAAACCGATCGATGAAGATGTCGTTTTCGAGCAGCCCTCGGCGGCAGCGCCAACGCAAACGCCGCAACACGTCCGCGTCGGGCGTGAGGTCAACGGTGTCGCTGGGTGCTGTCATCGGGGTGGCGGTGCGTCAAGTGAGTGCAAGTTCAGTCAGGATCAGACAGCGCGGCGCACCATCAGCTCCTTGATCTTGCCAATGGCCTTCGTGGGGTTCAAGCCCTTGGGGCAGACATCCACGCAGTTCATGATGGTGTGGCAGCGGAACAGGCGATACGGGTCTTCGAGGTTGTCCAGGCGCGCGGTTGTGTCCTGATCGCGGCTGTCAGCGATGAAGCGGTAGGCCTGCAGCAAGCCCGCTGGGCCCACGAACTTGTCGGGATTCCACCAGAAGCTGGGGCAGCTCGTCGAGCAGCTGGCACACAGGATGCACTCGTACAGACCATCGAGATCGAACTCGACGGCCACGAACGCATGCTGCTGGACGCCCTGGTCAAGCTCAAGGCGGTTGACCCCACACTGAGCTTCCGCCGCTCCTGCCGCGAAGGCGTGTGCGGTTCGGACGCCATGAACATCAATGGCAAGAACGGCCTGGCCTGCCTGACCAATATGCTCACGCTGCCTGGCGTGATCACGCTCAAGCCGCTGCCTGGCCTGCCCGTTGTTCGCGACCTGATCGTGGACATGACGCAGTTCTTCAAGCAGTACAACTCGATCAAGCCTTACCTCGTCAACGACACGCCGCCGCCCGACAAGGAACGCCTGCAGTCGCCCGAAGAGCGTGAAGAGCTCGATGGCCTGTACGAGTGCATCCTGTGCGCCAGCTGTTCGACCAGCTGCCCCAGCTTCTGGTGGAACCCCGACAAGTTCGTGGGCCCCGCCGGCTTGCTCCAGGCCTACCGTTTCATCGCCGACAGCCGCGATCAGGATACGGCCGGCCGCCTGGACAACCTGGAAGATCCTTACCGTCTGTTCCGTTGCCACACCATCATGAACTGCGTGGATGTGTGCCCCAAGGGCCTCAACCCCACGAAGGCCATTGGCAAGATCAAGGAACTGATGGTTCGCCGCGCGGTATGACGCGTCCGTTGGATGGGGCTGGCTTGGCGCCACAAGTGCCTGACCAGACGCCCGATGCGGACACGTTGCGCCGCCTGCGCTGGCGCTGCCGACGCGGCCTGCTTGAAAACGACCTCTTCATCGAGCGATTTTTCGAGCAGCACGGCGACCGGTTGACCACGCCGCTGGTCCAGGGCTTGCTAGAGTTGATGGACCTGTCTGACAATGACCTGCTGGATCTGCTGTTGGCCCGCAAGGAGCCCGGCGCCGATCTGGCTAATTCAGAAGTCATGCAGGTGTTGTCGATGATGCGGGTTCCGCAAGCGTAGTCATCCATTTGAAGGTACCCCCTTGGTCGAATGCCTGGGGAGGGTGCCGACGCGATTCATAATGCCGACACAGGTTTAACCCTGGTCTTTCGATAAAATTTCCACAAGACCGCCCCTAGGAGTGCTCATGACACCGTCCGACGTGAAAGCCACCCTGTCGTTTTCAGACGGCAGCCCCAGCATGGATTTGCCCATTTACAAGGGTTCGGTGGGCCCGGATGTCATCGACATCCGCAAGCTCTACGGCCAGACTGGCAAGTTCACATACGATCCCGGCTTCCTGTCGACCGCCTCGTGCAACTCGACCATCACCTACATCGACGGTGACAAGGGCGAACTGCTGTACCGTGGCTACCCGATCGAACAGTTGGCCACCAACTGCGATTTCCTGGAAACCTGCTACCTGCTGCTGAACGGCGACCTGCCCACCGGCACGGAGAAGGAAGACTTCGTCCAGAGCGTGACCAACCACACGATGGTCAACGAGCAGATGCAGTTCTTCCTGCGTGGTTTCCGCCGTGACGCCCACCCGATGGCCGTCATGACCGGTCTGGTCGGCGCTCTGTCGGCCTTCTACCATGACAGCACGGACATCAACAATCCGGAGCACCGCAAGGTCGCGGCCATCCGCCTGATTGCCAAGATGCCCACGCTGGTGGCCATGGCCTACAAGTACACCATCGGCCAGCCTTACGTCTATCCAAAGAATGACCTCTCGTACACCGAGAACTTCATGCGGATGATGTTCGCCACGCCGTGCGAAGAGTACAAAGTCAACGACGTGCTGGTGCGCGCCATGGACCGCATCTTCATCCTGCACGCCGACCACGAGCAGAACGCCTCGACCTCGACCGTGCGCCTGTGCGGCTCGTCCGGCACCAACCCGTTCGCGGCGATTGCTGCGGGCGTGGCCTGTCTGTGGGGCCCTGCTCACGGTGGCGCCAATGAAGCCGCACTGAACATGCTGGCCGACATCCAGCGCAATGGTGGCGTCGAGAAGATCGGTGACTTCATCGCGCAGGTCAAGGACAAGAACTCCAGCGTCAAGCTGATGGGTTTTGGTCACCGCGTGTACAAGAACTACGACCCGCGTGCCAAGCTGATGCGCGAGACCTGCCACGAAGTGCTGAACGAGCTGGGCCTGCAAAACGACCCGATGTTCAAGCTGGCCATGGCGCTGGAAAAGATCGCCCTGGAAGACGATTACTTCGTCTCGCGCAAGCTGTACCCGAACGTCGACTTCTACTCCGGCATCGTGCAGCGCGCCATCGGCATCCCCGTGCCGCTGTTCACCGCGATCTTCGCGCTGGCCCGCACGGTGGGCTGGATTGCCCAGCTGAACGAAATGATCGGCGATCCCGAGTACAAGATCGGCCGTCCGCGTCAGTTGTTCGTGGGCTCGGTCAAGCGCGACGTCAAGCCCATCGGCCAACGCTGATCTGTGGCGGCTTGGCCGCACTGCCCATCAAAAAGCCCCGGCATGCCGGGGCTTTTTTTCGCCGCTGCTGCATGAGCGGGTAGAGCTGCCCAGCAGCCCTGGTGGGGCGCTTTGCCGGCGCCCCAGGATCAGATCGGTGGGTGGAACCAGCCGGTGAATGCGTGCAGTGCGGGAACATGGCTGACCACCAGCGGCCCGAATGCCACCATGCCCAGGCTCAAGGCCATCACTGCGCAGGGGAGGATCCAGCGCTCATAGCGCCGGTAGAAGGACAGCCCGGCGACCTCTCGGTCGGCCCGGTCGATTTCCTCCTCGCCCACGACCTGCCTGGTCAACAACTGGTTGAGCGCCACGGGCGGCAGCAGGTAACCCAGCTCGAAAGCCACCAGCACCATCATCCAGAAGTGAACCGGCTCGATGCCATTGTCATAGGCCATGGGGGCCAGGGTGCTGGAGACCAGCATCACCGCGCCCAGGGGCTCCATCACCATGCCCAAGATGACCTTGGTCACCACCAGGAAGCCCATGGCCAGCCAGACGCTGGGGAAGTGCTGAGGCGCCATCTTCATGATTTCCGAGCGCTCGACCATGCCGCTGACCAACTGCGTGAACAGCATCAGGCTGATGTAGGCACCGACGTGTTCCACCGTCTCTGTCGTGGCGGCGTGGATGGCGGCGGCGGCACCGGGTTTGCGTTTGGCAGCGTAACCCACGACGGCGGCGCTGGGCGATCCCAGGCCGGATGCTGGCTGGGGCTTTGCCACGGCCGAGCCCACTGGTCGCAGCGACTTGGCCAGGTTGCGGGCTTCGAGCTTCTTGTCAAAGATCAGCACGCCCAACATCATGATTGGCAGGATGCTGGGGGCGGAAATCTCGTTGAAAGGCGTGTCCAGGCCATGGCTGTAGAACAAGGCGATGGCCAGGATCACGGCCGCATAAGGCAGCACGACCCGGATCTCGCGCAGCATGGTGGGCAGGGCGACGCGGGGCGAGGCCACGGTGCCGCCTTGATGGCGCTGATGGCGGTGCAGTTGCGAAGCCAGGAAGAACATGGTCGAGGTCAGGGCGAACACCCAGCCACCCCAGTAAAAGAGCTGGGCCGTGGTGACCTGACGATTCAAGGCCGCGATGCCCACGACCAGCAGGCTGGGGCGCAACACCACGCCCAGCGAGCCGGACATGGCCGTCGCGGCCAACGCGTACTGGCTGGTGCCGCCGACAGCGCGCACCTCGTGGTAAATGATGGCGCCTGCGGCGATCACGAACACGCTGGAGACACCGGCATAAGCCGTGGGCAGGCCGGCGGCCAGCAAGATGACGTAGGTCAGCATCTCCGGCGAGAGCTTCCAGGGCCGCAGGATGTTCATGAACAGCTCGACCATGCGGCTTTGCTTGAACAGCATGCCGGCCCAGATGTGCAGCGACAACGCCAGCGGCAGGCTGATGATGTCGAGCATCTTGTTGGCGTAGATGGCCGGGCCCGAGGGGTGGCCTTGCGAGAAGAAGTACACGCTGGTGAGGATGCCCATGGTGGCCACCAGCGGCACGCATTCCACGGTGCGTTTCCAGTTGCCAGGCTCATCCGACAAAGGCTTGGGCGGGTTGAGCAGGCGGAAGGCGCTGGCCAGCGTCATCACGGCGAACAGCGTCATCCACATGAAGTAGATGCGCGGGTCATCGATGGGCGTGCCCGAGGCCAATGAGATCTGGTAGTAGCGGATGGCCGAGAACAGCATCATGCCGTTGGCTGCCAGCATGCTGATCGACTGAACCAGGTAGTCGCGCGCATGGCGGGGCGGCCGCAGGCAAATGTGGTGAAAACCCAGGCTGGTGAAGGCGGCTGTCACGGTCAGCAGCGCGATCAGGATCAGGGCGCGGTTCTCGGCACCGAACTTGAAGAGCGTGAAGAAGCTGCCTTCGAGCACGCGGTAGGCCTTGACCTGGGGCGTCATGTGGCTGACGAGTTGACCATACAGTTCGTGCTTGGCCGAGCAGTCCTTGAGCGTGGACATCAGCGAGCGCTTTTCAGCCTCGGGGTCAGGCTTGTCATCGCCATAGAGCTCGTCGATGTCGCTCTTTGGTTTGGCGGCGCGGGCGGCCAGCAGGCGCGCCACTTCGGCGTCCACGTTCAGTTGGGGATCGCAACTGGGTTTGATCGGATCGGCGCGCAGCAGGAAGTACTGCACGTGGTTGGGCGCATCGCTGAACATGCGCTCGCCCAGTTTGAGCATCTGGCCGTGAACCATCTCCCCGGTGCTGATGACCAGGATGAGGATCAGCAGGATGATGGTCGGGAAGGTGGTGAACCAGTCGGTCCAGCTGCGGCTGGCGGTGGTGTTGGAAGATGTGGGTTGGCTCAAAGGGGTCTCCGGCAAGGTGGCGCAATCTAGGAGCCTGCTGTAGCCGCGTCAATCAGGGTGAGACTGCCGGTCAAACGCGCGGTGTGAACGGCGTTGTGGCGGCGTGAACCGTTGTGGCGGCGCACAAAAAGCCAGTCGGCTGCCTAACGCGAAACATGCGCCAGGCTCAGGCCTTGGCCAGGAAACCCTCAACGCGCTCTGCGGGGTCTGGATGGCCATCCTCCGCAGACGAGGTCACCACGCGATTACGGCCATGGCGCTTGGCCACGTAGAGCGCCTGATCGGCCGCCGTGATCATGAGCTCGTTGGTCTGACCGTGGTGCGCCTTCCAACTGGCCACGCCCACGCTCACCGTGACCACGCCGCCCGCGCTGGATGATTCGGTCACGATGCCGAGGGCTTCAACGGCCTGCCGGACGCGTTCGGCCGCCGCCTGGGCCACGGCCCGGTTGGCCTGGGGCAGCACGGCGATGAACTCTTCACCGCCCAGCCGCGCCACCAGATCACCCGGTTGGCGCAAGGCGGCCTTCATGGCCTGGGCCACCTGGCTCAAGCAGACATCGCCGGCTTGATGGCCGTACTGGTCATTGAAGGCCTTGAAATGATCGACGTCCACGATGATGATCGCCACGTCATCGCTGCCATGTTGTGCGCGTTGCCAAACCTGGTGCAGGTACTCATGGAAGTGCCGGCGGTTGAACACACCGGTCAGGGCATCGACTCGAGAAAGCGTCTGCAGACGCTGACGCGCATCCTCCAGCGCTTTCAGCATGGACTGCTGGCTCAGTGTCAGCAGGTAGCGCCTGCGCTCGTCGCGCTCCATGGCGTGGTTGGCCATCAGGGTGAACATGACCGAAACGGCCATCAGGGTCAGCAGGGGCCAGGTCAGCTTTGGGTTGTATGCCGGCAATGTCCACAAGCCGACCACGTGGATGAGCATGACCATCGCCGAGAAGGTGACGGCGTGCCAGAAACGCAGGCGCTGCACCAGGTTGCCATAGATGATGACCACAGCCAGGCCTGCGTGGTAGAGCTGGCTCATCGGTGAGTGGCTGGCAGACAGGATGTAGCCCAGGCTGGCCGCTGCGGCCACGCCACTGATCAGGATCAGCCACTCGGCCAACCAAGGTGGTTTGGTCATGATCCAGTCCCGTTTGAACCAGCACAAGTACAGCAAGCTCAGCGCCAGCGGGGCAAAGAAGCCAAGGCGCACCTTGACCGCCAGCCAGAACACATCCTGCACCAGCAGGTAGTCCGTCAGCAGGAAGCCGTTGAACACCACGAAGGCCACCAGGCCGCAGACGGCGAAATAGTGCAACCGCTCAAAGACGCCATCTTGCTGAAACTTCTGCTCCAGGCGGCGGGGGAAAGCCAAGGGCGAGCCGGGATGATCCATTTGCGCTCGGGTTTGCTCGACCACCTGGTGCAAGGCATCGTGCGCGGACTGTGCGGCGGGCGCTTCGATGACCGGACTGGCCGTTCGCCCAGCCGGTGCTTGCGTGGCCGGTGCATCCTGCCTGTCGAAAGCCAGCACGACGTTGCGCCCGTGGGCCTTGGCCTTGTACAAGGCACCATCGGCGCAGGCGATCAAGTGCACGGGGCTGGCCGGGGCCGCGTCGGCCCGCAGGCAGGCCACCCCGATGCTCAACGTCACCTGCTTGAGGCCCGGCGAGGCCTCGTGTGCCAGGTCCAGCGCCAGCACCCCTTGCCGGATGCGCTCCGCGGCGGCCATGGCCATGGCCAGGCTGGTCCCAGGCAATACCGCCACGAACTCCTCGCCGCCATAACGCGCGATCAAATCCTCAGGCTGGCGCAAATAGCGCTTCAAGGTGCTGGCGACGGCCTGGATGCACAAGTCGCCCTGGGTGTGTCCATGGTGATCGTTGTAGCTTTTGAAATGGTCGATGTCCATCATCAACAAGGCCACCTCCTCGCCATTGCACTGCGCCCGCGACCACACCTGCTGCAGGAACTCATCGAAATGCCGCCGATTGGCCAGGTCCGTCAGGGCATCGAAACGCGAGAGGCGATCGAGCTGTCGGTTGCTGTCGTTCACCTCTTCGTGCAGAAATTTTTGGTGCTGGGACAGCAGCCAGTTGGCGCGATCCTCATGCTCGCTGCGGTAGCTGCTGAACAGCGCAAACACCGCCGATGACACCATCACCAGGGCCGAAGACCACAAAATGGCGACGGGCGGATCAGCCACCAGCAGGGCGGCAGCCAGGAAGATGGTCAGGATCAGGATGGCGGCGCGCACAGCCATCCAGAAGCGCATGCGCATCACGCCCCCGTTGAACAGCATCACCATGCACAAGGACACCAGGTAGTCCGGTGCCAGTGGATCCTGACTGACCACCGACAAGTAGCTGCAAATGCCCGCCGTCATCAAACCCATCACCAGGCCCAGCCACTCACGGACCGCCGGGCGTGCGCGCTCGATGTACAGCAAGCCCACGATGGCCAGCGGGGTCTGGATCAGCACGCGCAGGACCAAGGCCACCTGAAACTGATCGGGCACCATGAACCAGTCCGACATCAGCAGGGCGTTGGTCAGGACGATGAGGAAAAAAGCACCCAGCCGGATCAGGCGCAGGCGCTCGGCCACCTTGTCATCCAGGTACTGCGCCTCCAGGGTGGGCGGGAACTGCAGGGTCCAGAAACCGTGTTCCTGGAGTGCCTCGAACTCGCTGCATGGCCCGCTGGCGTCAGCCATGCCTGGCGTGCTGGCCGATGAAGGCGCGCGGTTCAGGCTGGGGAACGACACGGAAAACACGGCTGCACCACATGAATGGGAATTGGGGTGAGGCCAGTCTAGGCAGATAAGGGTGGCGCAGGGGGTGAATTTGCCCGCTGGGAGGGGGCTGGCGCATGAGCTATTGCCGGATGGGGGCCCCCTGTTCAGGTGGTGGGCGGGCAGGCACCTCAGGCACTGCCCAGCTCAAGACCTCAGCAAGCTGATGCCTGCATGCCATGCAAGATTGATGGAGTTTTGCGCGCAAGGCTGTTGAGCCTGGCCCGCAATGCTCAGCAGCTCGGGCGCCCACCCAAGCCAAGAGCCCAAAAACAAAAAGAAATCCCCGCTCCACCACCAATGCCGTCCCCGAAACGAGCATCCCGCATGCCCATGTCGTAAAATCGACATCCTTCCCCCTCTCACAGGGCCCCCAGGCCCGCCTTGCGCGAATCGAGCATCATGGGACGCACCCTCTACGACAAGCTCTGGGACGAACACGTCGTCCACACCGAAGATGACGGCACCGCCGTGCTGTACATCGACCGTCAACTGCTGCACGAAGTGACCAGCCCCCAAGCATTTGAGGGCCTGGACATCGCCGGCCGCAAGATGTGGCGTCTGTCCGCCAACTTGGCCGTGAGCGACCACAACGTCCCCACGACCGACCGTCGAGACGGCATCAGCGACCCCGTCTCCAAGCTGCAGGTGGACACCCTGGACCAGAATTGCGACCGCTTTGGCGTCACCCAGTTCAAGATGAACGACAAGCGCCAGGGCATCGTCCACGTCATCGGCCCCGAGCAAGGCGCCACGTTGCCCGGCATGACCGTGGTTTGCGGTGACAGCCACACGTCCACCCACGGCGCCTTCGGCGCGCTGGCCCACGGCATCGGCACCAGCGAAGTCGAGCACGTCATGGCCACCCAGACGCTGCTGGCCAAGAAGGCCAAGAACATGCTGATCAAGGTCGAAGGCACGCTGGGCAAAGGCTGCTCCGCCAAGGACATCGTGCTGGCCATCATCGGCAAGATCGGCACCGCCGGCGGCACCGGCTACACCATCGAGTTCGCCGGCAGCGCCATCCGCGCCCTCAGCATGGAAGGCCGCATGACCGTCTGCAACATGGCCATCGAAGGCGG
>CANBUA010000192.1 GCA_947372535.1 Burkholderiales bacterium | reverse complement strand
GCCGGGGCCACCTTGCTCAGGCAAGGCACCTTGCGCGACATGCGGTCGATGTCGGCCATGGTGAAGGGCACTTCGGCCTCGCGGGCCGCTGCCAGCAGGTGCAGCACGGTGTTGGTGGAGCCACCCATGGCCACGTCCAGGGCCACGGCGTTCTCGAAAGCCTGGAAGGTGGCGATGTTGCGCGGCAAGGCCGATTCATCGTCCTGCTCGTAATAACGCTTGGCCAGGTCCACGATGGTGCGACCAGCCTGGCGGAACAGCTTTTCGCGGTCGGCGTGGGTGGCCAGCACGGTGCCATTGCCCGGCAGGGACAAGCCCAGGGCTTCGGTCAGGCAGTTCATGGAGTTGGCGGTGAACATGCCCGAGCAGGAACCGCAAGTGGGGCAGGCCGAGCGCTCGACAATGTCCACTTCTTCATCGGAGCAATGCTTGTCGGCGGCCTTGACCATGGCGTCGACCAGGTCAAGCGCGATGACCTTGCCTTCGATCTTGGCCTTGCCGGCCTCCATCGGGCCGCCGGACACGAAGATCACGGGGATGTTGAGGCGCAGCGCGGCCATCAGCATGCCCGGGGTGATCTTGTCGCAGTTGGAGATGCACACCAGCGCGTCGGCCGTGTGGGCGTTGACCATGTATTCGACGCTGTCGGCGATCAGGTCGCGCGAAGGCAACGAATACAGCATGCCGCCGTGGCCCATGGCGATGCCGTCATCGACCGCGATGGTGTTGAACTCTTTGGCCACACCGCCAGCGGCTTCGATTTCACGCGCCACCAGCTGACCCAGGTCCTTCAAGTGGACGTGGCCGGGCACGAACTGCGTGAAGCTGTTGGCAATGGCGATGATCGGCTTTTCGAAATCGCCATCCTTCATGCCTGTGGCGCGCCACAGGGCGCGCGCACCCGCCATGTTGCGGCCGGCGGTCGAGGTGCGAGAACGGTATTGGGGCATGGGAACGGACTCCGAAAGCCTGATCTGACAAAGACTGCAATTTTAGCCTGCCAGCCGCCAGCGCGCTCCAGTCAGGGTCAGCGACCGCGGCGTTTGGCGTTCAACTTGAGGCCCAGGGCCTGGGCATTGCGCTCGCGGCGCTCGTGGCGCTTGGCTTCAAAACGCGCCATGGCCTTGCTCTGCGTCCAGCCCGACCAGTCGGCCCAGCCCCACCAAAGAATGGCCAGCGCAAAGGGCACCAGGATGAACAACCCGCGCTCGCCCCAGCCCCATACCCAGGTGCCAATCGGGCCAATGCCTGCCAGGTTCATGACCAGCATGACCACACCAAGGGCCACGAACCACATGTGCAATACCCCTCAAGAAAAAACGTGTTCCGCGCCACTGTCAACCGTGGCGCCACCTGAATGCGTTTATAAACCACCGGCGACGGGCGTCCAAGGCGCCTGACCCTTTGTTTCACATCCTTGAGGACCCTTCATGCGCATCCATCTGCCCGCTCTTGGCCTGACCGCTGCCCTGCTGCTGAGCTGTACCCAGGCCATGGCCAGCCTTGAACTGGCTCAGAAGAAGGCATGTCTGGCTTGCCACCAGGTGGACAACAAGGTCGTGGGGCCCGCTTACAAGGATGTGGCCAAACGCTACCGCGGCCAGAAGGGCATCGAAGCCAAGCTGATCGAAAAGGTGCTCAAGGGTGGCAAGGGCTCCTGGGGTGAAGTGCCCATGCCGGCCAACACCCAGGTGAACGAAGCCGAAGCCAAGCAACTGGTGAATTGGGTTCTGAGCCTGAAGTGAGCTGCCGCGGCGCCGGCCAGTGACGCGCCACGCCCCCAAAAGGGTGGGCAGACCGATCAATCGCCGGCGTAGATGTCGACGTCTTTGGTTTCGCGAACGAACAGCAGGCCGATCACGAAGGTGGCACCGGCCACGATGATCGGGTACCACAGGCCGTTGTAGATGTTCCCCGTCTGGGCCACGATCGCAAAGGCGGTGGTGGGCAGCAGGCCGCCGAACCAGCCGTTGCCGATGTGGTACGGCAGGGACATCGAGGTGTAGCGGATGCGGGTGGGGAACATTTCCACCAACATGGCCGCGATCGGGCCGTACACCATGGTCACGTAGATCACCAGCAGTGTCAGGATGGCCACGATCACCGGCTTGTTGAGCTTGGCTGGATCGGCCTTGGTCGGGTAGCCAGCGGTCTTGAGCGCAGCGCCCACAGCCTTCTTGAACTGGCCTTCGATGACCTTGGCCGCAGCGGCCTTGCCATCCTTGTCAAAGGCAGCCAGCGCGGCGGTGGCTTCCTTCAAGGCCTTCTCGGCGTCCTTGAGCTTGTCTTCGGCTTCCTTGCCGACGACGCCCGAAGCCTTCATGTCCACCACCTTCTTGATGGCGGCGTCCTTGGACTTGGTCGCGGCTTCCTGGGCTGCCGGGATGTCGGCATCCGTCACCTTGGTGGGCGAGAAGCTGCGGATCACGGTGTCACCCACCTTGACGAAGGCCACCGAACCCGGAGCGCCGGCCACGTTGTCGTAGTTCACAGAGCTGGAAGCCAGCAACTGCTTGGCCACGTCACACGAGCTGGTGAACTTGGCGGTGCCGGTCGGGTTGAACTGGAAGGAGCACTCGGAGTTGTCGGCCGACAGGGTGACCGGAGCGGTCGCCTGGGCGCGGGCCAGATCCGGGTTGGCGGCCTCGGTCAGTGCGCGGAACAGCGGGAAGTAGGTCAGCGAAGCCACCAGACAACCCGCCAGGATGATGGGCTTGCGGCCGATCTTGTCGGACAGCGAACCGAACACCACGAAGAAGGGGGTGCCGATCAGCAGGCCAATGGCAACCAGGATGTTGGCCGTGGCACCGTCCACCTTCAGCGCTTGCGTCAGGAAGAACAGGGCATAGAACTGACCGGTGTACCAGACCACAGCCTGACCAGCGACCAGACCGAACAAGGCCAGGATCACGATCTTCAGGTTGCTCCATTGGCCGAAGGACTCGGACAGCGGTGCCTTGGAGGTCTTGCCCTCTTCCTTCATCTTCTTGAAGGCGGGGGATTCGTTCATGCTCATGCGGATCCACACGCTGACGGCCAGCAGTGCGATCGACACCAGGAAGGGAATGCGCCAGCCCCAGTCGGCAAAGGCTTCTTCACCGATGGAAGTGCGGACGCCCAGGATCACCAGCAGCGACAGGAACAGGCCCATCGTGGCGGTGGTCTGGATCCAGGCGGTGTAGGCGCCACGGCGACCTTGCGGTGCGTGTTCGGCCACGTAGGTGGCGGCGCCACCGTACTCACCGCCCAGCGCCAGACCTTGCAGCAGGCGCAGGGCGATCAGGGTGATCGGAGCGATCTTGCCAATGGTGTTGTAGCCCGGCAGCACGCCCACGATGAAGGTGGACATGCCCATGATCAGGATGGTGATCAGGAAGGTGTACTTGCGGCCGATCATGTCGCCCAGACGACCGAACACCAGGGCGCCGAAGGGGCGCACGATGAAACCGGCGGCAAAGGCCAGCAGGGCAAAGATGAAGGCGGACGTGGGGTCCAGGCCTGCAAAGAATTGTTTGGCGATGATGGCCGCCAACGACCCGTAAAGGTAGAAGTCGTACCACTCGAAGACGGTACCCAGACTGGAGGCGAAGATGACCTTCTTTTCCTCTGCCGTCATGGGCGCGGTGTGAACGTTGCTAGTTGCCATGGGGAAGCTCCTCGTCATTGCGAAAAAGAGAGAACGCTTGTGACGTTTCCACCCCTTAATTTAGGGGGGTTGTTAAAATGTGTAATGAGGGTGAACGCTGAGTTGTCGGTGGAATTCCACGGACCGTTCTCCTTTCCGGACATTCTTTTGGCAAGGCTCCGCCCAAACCCGGGCTCGTGACCCGGATGGGGGTAATACAGGGTATCTGGCGGCACCCGAGGCAGGCCGGCCATATTGACCGGGCCCATTCGGGCGCAGGTTCAGTTGCTCTGCGACAGCTGATCCAGGATCGCCGGATTTTCCAGCGTGCTGGTGTCTTGCGTGACGGTTTCACCCTTGGCGATCACGCGCAGCAAACGCCGCATGATCTTGCCCGAACGGGTTTTGGGCAGGTTGTCGCCAAAACGAATGTCCTTGGGTTTGGCAATGGGGCCGATTTCATGGCCAACATGGTTGCGCAATTCCACGGCCAATTGTTTGGCTTCGTCACCCGTGGGGCGCGGGCGCTTGAGCACCACGAAGGCGCAAATGGCTTCGCCGGTCAGGTCATCGGGCCGGCCCACCACGGCGGCTTCGGCCACCAGGGGGTGGGACACCAGGGCCGATTCGATTTCCATCGTGCCCATGCGGTGGCCCGAGACATTCAGCACGTCGTCAATGCGACCGGTGATCGTGAAATACCCGGTTTCGGCGTCGCGGATGGCGCCGTCGCCCGCCAGGTAATACTGACCGCCAAAATCGGCTGGGTAATAGCTCTTCTTGAATCGCTCCGGGTCACCCCAGATGGTCCGGATCATCGACGGCCAGGGTTTGCGCACCACCAGCAAACCGCCCTGCCCCCACGGCACTTCCTTGCCGGTTTCATCCACCACGGCCGCATCGATACCGGGGAAGGGCAAGGTGCAGGAGCCCGGCGTCATGGCGTGGGCGCCCGGCAGCGGGGTGATCATGTGGCCGCCGGTTTCGGTTTGCCAGAAGGTGTCGACGATGGGGCAACGGCCGCCACCGATTTCACGGTGGTACCACTCCCAGGCGGCAGGATTGATGGGCTCGCCCACCGTGCCGAGCAGGCGCAGGCTGCTGAGGTCGAAATTGCGCGGGTGGACGGCCGGGGTGGATTCGGCCGCCTTGATCAGGGCGCGGATGGCCGTCGGAGCCGTGTAGAAGATTGTGACCTTGTGCGATTCGATCATCCGCCAGAAGCGGGCCGCATCCGGGTAGGTGGGCACGCCTTCGAACACCACCTGAGTGCCGCCACAGGACAGCGGGCCGTAGGTGACATAGGTGTGGCCAGTGACCCAGCCGATGTCGGCGGTGCACCAGAAGACGTCATCGGGCTTGAGGTCGAAGGTCCATTGCGTGGTGAGCGTGGCGTGCAGCAGGTAGCCGCCGGTGCTGTGCTGGACGCCCTTGGGCTTGCCGGTAGAGCCCGAGGTGTAGAGCAGGAAGAGCGGGTGCTCGGCCGAGACCCATTCGGGCTCGCAGGTGTCGGGCTGGGCGGCCATGACATCCTGCAACCACTGGTCGCGGCCGGCCGTCATGGCCACGTTGCCACCGGTGCGGCGGAACACAAAGACCTGGCGGATGCTGTCGCAGCCACCCAGGCCCAGGGCTTCGTCGACGATGGCCTTGAGCGGCAGAGACTTGCCGCCGCGCACTTGTTCATCCGCAGTGATGATCATGACGGCGCCGGCGTCTTCGACGCGGTCGCGCAGGCTCTGGGCCGAGAAGCCGCCGAACACCACCGAGTGCGTGGCCCCGATGCGGGCGCAGGCCTGCATCGCCACCACGCCTTCAACCGACATGGACATGTAGAGGACGACGCGGTCACCCTTCTTGACGCCTTGAGCCTTCAAGGCATTAGCCAGGCGGCACACACGCTTCAGCAATTCACCATAGGTCGACAGGGTGACCGTGCCGTCATCGGCTTCGAAGCGGATGGCGACCTTGTCACCCAGGCCCGCGTTGACGTGGCGGTCCAGGCAGTTGTAGGAGGCGTTCAGCGTGCCATCTTCAAACCACTTGTAGAACGGGGCTTCGCTGTCGTCCAGGGTTTTGGTGAAAGGGGTGTGCCAGGCCAGCAGGCTGCGGGCGCGGCTGGCCCAGAAGCCGGCGTTGTCGGCCTGGGCTTCGGCACTCAGCGCGTCATAGGCGGCGCGGCTGCCCACGGCGGCTTGAGCGGCAAAGGCCGCAGGCACAGGGTACAGGGTGGAGGGCTTGGTTTCAGACTGCGTGGCTGACATGGGGTGCTCCGTTCTTGTGGCGCTGATGGCGCATCGTTGTGGCCTGACTTTACCAAGCATCATGCGCCCGGCGTTGTCAACCCCTCAACCATGCCCTTCGCCCTGATATTTGTGCCTAGGGGTATCCCTGTCCCAATCTGACACAGTGACAAAGCCGCGTCAACGCTCACGCTTGGCGTGTGTGACATCGTCCACACGGTGGCGCAGGTGCATTTGCCACACCAAAGTGAAAAGCATGTTCAACCCACTCGTTTGTGAGGGCAACAACCTTGGCAAAATGATGGTCCTGCCCGTGCGGCTGCCCGCACGCCACCTTTTCTTTGTGCCTCACAAAGGCCAGACAAGCCCAAGCCATGACGACCATTCGCCACGACGACCTCGTTGAAAGTGTCGCAGCCGCGCTGCAGTACATCAGCTACTACCACCCTGCTGATTTCATCGCCCACCTGGCCCGCGCTTACGAGCGTGAGGAATCACCGGCGGCCAAGGACGCCATCGCCCAGATCCTGACCAACTCGCGCATGTGCGCCGAGGGCCACCGCCCCATCTGCCAGGACACCGGCATCGTCAACGTCTTCCTGAAAATCGGGATGGGCGTGAAGTGGGAAGGCTTCGGCAACAAGAGCATCCAGGATGCGGTGGACGAAGGCGTGCGCCAGGGCTACAACAACCCGGACAACAAGCTGCGCGCATCCGTGTTGAGCGATCCGATCTTCGAGCGCAAGAACACCAAGGACAACACGCCGGCCGTGGTGTTCATGGAGCTGGTGCCCGGCGACAAGGTGGACGTGACGGTGGCGGCCAAGGGCGGCGGCTCGGAGAACAAGTCCAAGGTGTACATGCTCAACCCCAGCGACAACATCGTCGACTGGGTGCTCAAGACGGTGCCGACCATGGGTGCCGGCTGGTGCCCGCCCGGCATGCTGGGCATTGGCGTGGGCGGCACGGCGGAAAAGGCGGCGCTGCTGGCCAAAGAATCGCTGATGGACGACATCGACATGTACGAACTGCTGGCCCGTGGCCCGCAGAACAAGTTGGAAGAGATGCGCATTGAACTGTACGAGAAGGTCAACGCGCTGGGCATTGGTGCCCAAGGCCTGGGTGGCTTGACCACCGTGCTGGACGTGAAGATCAAGACCTGGCCCACGCACGCGGCAAGCAAGCCCATCGCCATGATCCCGAACTGCGCGGCCACCCGCCACGCCCACTTCGTGATGGACGGCTCGGGCCCGGTTTACCTGGATCCGCCCAGCCTGGACCTGTGGCCCAACGTTCACTGGGCACCGGACTACAACAAGTCCAAGCGCGTGGACCTGAACACGCTGACCAAAGCCGAAGTGGCCAGCTGGACACCGGGCCAGACCCTGCTGCTCAACGGCAAGATGCTGACCGGCCGCGACGCCGCGCACAAGCGCATCCAGGACATGTTGGCTTCAGGTCAGAAGCTGCCGGTCGACTTCACCAACCGCGTCATCTATTACGTGGGCCCGGTGGATCCGGTGCGTGACGAAGTGGTCGGCCCTGCCGGCCCCACCACCGCCACCCGCATGGACAGCTTCACCGAGATGATGCTGGCCCAGACCGGCCTGATCAGCATGGTGGGCAAGGCCGAGCGCGGCCCCGTGGCCATCGAGGCGATCAAGAAGCACAAGTCGGCTTACCTGATGGCCGTGGGCGGCTCAGCCTACCTGGTGTCCAAAGCGATCAAGGCCGCCAAAGTGGTGGGCTTTGCCGATCTGGGCATGGAAGCCATTTATGAGTTCGACGTGGTCGACATGCCGGTGACGGTGGCCGTGGATGCGGGCGGCACCAGTGCCCACATCGAAGGCCCGAAGACCTGGGCGGCCAAGATCGGGAAGATCCCCGTCAGCGTGGCCTGACGCCAGATCAACCCTGGCAGCCGTGCAACCGGCCCCGACGGCACTTCGCCCTCGGGGCTTTTTCGTGCCCACACCGATGAAGAACCTGCACCACAACCCGGCCAAGCCTCACCACCGCGCGGACGGCTTTCAGAACAATTACCTGAGCTTCCGAGGCAAGCGCTGGCTTGAGCTGCTGCGCTGGAAGTGGCGGGCCTGGCGCGAAGGCCATCCTCGCCCACCGGGCACGCCCATCCCCGTGGTGACGCCGGACCTGGCCGCCATCCATGCCAATGCCAAATCGGCCCTGGCCATGCAACCCATGGCCACCTGGATTGGCCACATCACGGTGCTGGTGCAGATCGGCGGGCTCAACATCCTCACCGACCCAGTGTTCTCCGAGCGCTGCTCACCCGTGCAGTTTGCAGGCCCCCAACGCCATACCCCGCCCGGGATGGAACTGAACCAGCTGCCCCACATCGACGTGGTGCTGCTGTCGCACAACCACTATGACCACATGGACGAGGGCTCCATCCGGGCCCTGGCACGTCAGCCTGGTGGGCAGCCGCTGTTCATCACCCCCCTGGTGCACCGCCACTGGCTGAGCCGATGGGGCATCCACCGCGTGGTCGAGCTGGACTGGTGGGATGAGCATGTGCTGCCCGCCACGGCGCAGCACCAGCGCACGGTGGTGACGCTGACCCCGGCCCAGCACTGGTCAGCACGCACCGCCACCGACGCCATGCGCAGCTTGTGGGGCGGCTTTGCGGTGCGCAATGCTCAGGCGCACCTCTTCTTTGCAGGCGACACGGCCTACTCGCCCGATTTCAAGGACATCCGCCAGCGCTTTGCCCATGAACACACGGCCGCACAAGGGGGCGGATTTGATCTGGCCTTGCTGCCGATTGGCGCCTACGAGCCTCGGTGGTTCATGAAAGACCAGCACGTGAACCCGGAGGAAGCGGTGCAGATCTTTCAGGACCTGGCTTGCAAGCGCGCACTGGCCGTGCACTGGGGCACGTTCACGCTCACCGACGAGCCGCTGGACGAGCCCCCCCGAGCGCTGGCACTGGCCCGCAACCGGGCAGGCCTGTCCACCGACGACTTCGTGGTGCTGCCCATCGGCGGCAGCATGAGGTGGCCCGTGCGCCAACCCAGCTGAAGTCCTCAGCCCTGGCCAGTGGGGCGCAACTGGCTGAGCAACGCAGGCATGGACAGCACCCGGTCGATCAGGGCGTCGATGGGCAAACCGAAGACGGCCAGCTGCCCGCCCTGAGACAAGCCGCTCAGGCCGTGGACCAGGCTCCAGCACGCGGCTGCGGCCACGCGCACGCGCTCATCGTGAGCCGGTGCGCCCAGCAAACTGGAGGTGGCCTCCAGCAGCACCGTCATGCCATCGATGGCGGTCATGGCCAGATCAGGGTGGGTGGCCGCGCAACTCAGCCTCTGGAACATGAGCCGGTACAAGGCCGGGTGGGCCTGTGCGAACGCCACGTAGGCGCGGCCTGAAGCTTTGAGGCGGTCCTCCGCCTGCGGCACCTTGGCCACGGCCTCTTGCTGGGACAGGGTGAAGCGCCGAAAGCCCTCGGCCGCCATCGCGCTGAGCAGCGCATCCTTGTCCTCGAAGTGGCGGTAGGCCGCGTTGGCCGACACGCCCACGTCCTTGGCCAGCTGCCGCAAGCT
>CANBUA010000191.1 GCA_947372535.1 Burkholderiales bacterium | reverse complement strand
GGCAAGCCCAGCAGGGTGAAATCGTCGGCATCCAGGTTCATGCCGAAATCCTCACCACTTGAGCGGCGCGACAAAACAAAACCCCACCGAAGGGGTGGGGTCGTTGCGCGCAGGCAGCAGCAAGTGAACCCGCCGGATGCATCACGATCGCATCAGACGCGGAAGGATTCGCCACAACCACAGCGGTCACGCTCCTTGGGGTTGTTGAACCGAAAGCCTTCGTTGAGGCCTTCGCGCACGAAGTCCAGCTCGGTGCCGTCGATGTAGGGCAGGCTTTTCGGATCGACCAGGATCTTGACGCCGCTGGCCTCGAAGACGACATCTTCGGGCGCCACGTCGTCGGCGAACTCCAGCTTGTAAGCCAGGCCCGAACAACCCGTGGTCTTGACACCCAGGCGCACGCCCACGCCCTTGCCGCGGCGGCTCAGGAAGCGCGTCACGTGGCGCACGGCGGCATCGGTCATGGTGACCGACATGCCGGACACCTGACTGGCGGCCACGTCGGGCAGCACGGTCTCTTCAGGCCCACTGGTGCAGGAAGCGGTGGTGTTCATGGTCGTCTCAGCCTTGGTTGATTCGAATCAGGACGCGTGCCGGGTCTTGTAGTCGCTGACGGCCGCCTTGATGGCATCTTCAGCCAGGATCGAGCAATGGATCTTGACCGGGGGCAAGGCGAGCTCCTGGGCGATCTGCGTGTTCTTGATGGACAGCGCCTCGTCCAGCGTCTTGCCGCGCACCCACTCGGTGACCAGCGAACTCGATGCGATGGCCGAACCGCAACCATAAGTCTTGAAGCGCGCATCTTCGATCACGCCCGTCTCGGGGTTGACCTTGATCTGCAACTTCATCACGTCGCCGCAAGCGGGCGCGCCGACCATGCCGGTGCCCACGCTGTCGTCGCCCTTGTCGAAGCCGCCCACGTTGCGGGGGTTCTCGTAGTGGTCGATGACCTTGTCGCTGTATGCCATGTTGAACTCCAAATTCTCAAATCGCGTCAAACGCTTGCGGGGCCGGCGCCGGGCCGCTCCCAAGCGGCCCCGCACCCCCTCGGGGGGTGGCTGCGGTACGCCGCAGCCGGGGGCTCAATGAGCCGCCCATTGGATGGTGCTGATGTCGATGCCGTCCTGGTACATGTCCCACAGGGGGGACAGCTCACGCAGGCGGGCCACGGTGTCTTTGAGGTGGCTGATCACGTAGTCGATGTCCTGCTCGGTCGAGAAGCGGCCGATCGTCATGCGCAGCGAGCTGTGCGCCAACTCGTCGCTGCGACCCAGGGCGCGCAGCACATAGCTGGGCTCCAGGCTGGCAGAAGTGCAGGCTGAGCCGGATGACAGGGCGATGCCCTTGAGACCCATGATCAGGGACTCGCCCTCAACGTAGTTGAACGAGATGTTCAGGTTGTGCGGCACACGGTGGTCCATGTCGCCGTTCACGAAGATCTGCTCAATCCCTTGCAAGCCGTCCAGCAGGCGCTGTTGCAGACCACGGATGCGCACGTTTTCGTCCGCCATCTCCAGCTTGGCCAGGCGGAAAGCCTCGCCCATGCCGACGATCTGGTGCGTGGGCAAGGTGCCCGAACGCATGCCGCGCTCATGGCCGCCACCGTGCATCTGTGCTTCCAGGCGGATGCGGGGCTTGCGGCGCACGTACAGCGCGCCAATGCCCTTGGGTCCGTAAGTCTTGTGCGAGGCCAGGCTCAGCAAGTCAACAGGCAGCGTGCTCAGGTCGATGTCGACCTTGCCCGTGGCCTGGGCGGCGTCGACGTGGAAGATCACGCCCTTTTCGCGGCAGACCGTGCCGATGGCCGCGATGTCCTGGATGACGCCGATCTCGTTGTTCACGAACATGACCGACGCCAGGATGGTGTCCGGGCGAATGGCCGCTTTGAACTTGTCCAGGTCCAGCAAGCCGTTGTCCTCGACGTCGAGGTAAGTGGCTTCAAAACCTTGGCGCTCCAGCTCGCGCACAGTATCCAGCATGGCCTTGTGCTCGGTCTTGACCGTGATGATGTGCTTGCCGCGCCCTTGGTAAAAGTGGGCGGCGCCCTTGATGGCCAGGTTGTTGGATTCGGTCGCCCCGGAAGTCCAGACGATCTCACGTGGATCGGCCCCGATCAGCTCGGCCACCTGAACGCGGGCTTTTTCGACCGCCTCTTCGGCCGTCCAGCCGTAGGCGTGGGTGCGCGAAGCGGGGTTGCCGAAGTTTTCGCGCAGCCAGGGCAGCATGGTATCGACCACGCGCGGGTCCACCGGAGTGGTTGCGCCGTAGTCCATGTAAATCGGGAAATGCGGGGTCATGTCCATGATGGGGACTCAAACAATGCGAAAAGGGCCAACAACCAGCTGTTGCCCCTGCTCGCCAACTACTAAACCTTCAATTATCCGCTGACTGAGGGGCTTGCCACCCCCCTCTCCTCATTTGGCCAGGATTGAACCAAGGGCAAAGACAGAGTTGGGCGCGGTGATCTTGATGGGCTTGACCACGGGCTGGGTCGAAATGGCGCGCTTGATGGGCTGCGCTTCAATCGAGACGCCCTTGGCGATCTGGTCTTCCACCAACTTTTTCAGGCTGATGGAGTCGAGGTATTCAATCATCTTGTTGTTCAGGCTGGTCCACAAGTCATGGGTCATGCAGCGTCCGCCGTCCTCGCCCATGCAGTTTTCCTTGCCGCCGCAACCGGTGGCGTCGATGGGCTCATCGACAGCCACGATGATGTCGGCCACGGTGATGTCTTCGGCCTTGCGGCCCAGCGAATAACCACCGCCAGGGCCACGGGTGCTTTCCACCAGTTCATGGCGTCGCAGCTTGCCGAACAGCTGCTCCAGGTAGGACAAGGAAATCTGCTGGCGCTGGCTGATGGCAGCCAGGGCAACGGGGCCAGTGTGCTCACGCAGCGCCAAGTCGATCATGGCCGTGACGGCGAAGCGGCCTTTGGTGGTCAAACGCATGTTGATCTCTCCTTGTTCAGGTCAGAAAACCCCATGGATGGCTAGGGTTTTTACCAGACTGTGGCCGATCCAGGGTGTCTGGACCGAACCGAGGGACTAATCCCGAGTGAATTAGTCAATTATAGAGAGTCCGACTGCTTTGGTCAACCAAGGTCAAGGGTTTTCCATTGGGTCTGAAGAGATTTGGCCAAGTAGGCGCCACGCAACAAATCTCGTTCAACGGCGCCCCACCAACACCACCCATTTGAAGGGTTTACACTTAGAAACTAGTGTAAACCCTAGGACTTTGGGCAATACTGCACGCACTTCGCAACCAACGCCAACGGAGGCCACCATGGCACAAGCGTTTGATCGTCTGCACCACAACACCAACAGCATCGAGATGGAAAAGACCGGCGTGATCGCCGGCTTCCTGCTCGGCCTGCTGCTCTCCCTGACCCTGGTCGGCGCGCCCCTGATGGACGCGGGCGTCCCCAACTGGCTGACGGCAGTCGTGGTCTTTGCGCTGGTCGCGGCCTGCACCCGCGCCGGCCTGGCGCTGGGCCGCTCGGTCAGCCACCTGGAAGAGTGACTGACAGCGCTGGACTTGTTACAAGGCGGGACCACGAAGGCCCGCCGAACAAGCGCTGAACGGTCGCCGTTCAGCGCTTGTTGCTTTGAATGGGGACGAGGTGGTCCCCGCCCGAGGCGCCGAAGGCCTGCTCCTTGAGCAGCGCCAACTGATCCCGCAAGCGGGCTGCTTTCTCGAACTCGAGGTTGCGCGCTGATTCAAGCATTTCCTTTTCGATCTGCTTCATGCGCCTGCCGAGGTCTTTCTCGCTCAGCTTGCCCACGCCTTCGACCGAGGCCGCCAGTTGCTCGGCGGCACGCAGGTCGTCCTTGGCGGCGTTGGACATCACCCCGTCGATCAATTCCTTGATGTGCTTGTTCACCGTGCGCGGCGTGATGCCGTGCTCCAGGTTGTGCGCGATCTGCTTTTCGCGGCGGCGCTCAGTCTCGCCCATGGCCTTGCGCATGGATTCGGTGATTTTGTCCGCATAGAGGATGGCGTGACCGTTCTGGTTGCGCGCCGCACGCCCGATCGTCTGGATCAGGCTGCGCTCCGAGCGCAGGAAGCCCTCCTTGTCGGCATCCAGGATGGCCACCAGTGACACCTCGGGGATGTCGATGCCCTCGCGCAGCAGGTTGATGCCCACCAGCACGTCGAAAGTACCCAGCCGCAGATCGCGCAAGATCTCCACTCGCTCGACCGTGTCGATGTCCGAGTGAAGGTAACGCACCTTGACGCCGTTCTCGGTCAGGTAATCGGTGAGCTGCTCGGACATGCGCTTGGTCAGCGTCGTGATCAGCACGCGCTCGTTTTTCTCCACGCGGATGCGGATCTCTTGCAGGACGTCATCGACCTGATGCACGGCTGGCCGCACTTCCACCAAAGGATCGACGAGGCCCGTGGGCCGCACGAGTTGCTCGACCACCTGCCCCGTATGCTGCTGCTCGTAAGCGGCCGGCGTGGCCGAGACAAAAACCACCTGGCGCATCTTGCCCTCGAACTCCTCGAACTTGAGCGGGCGGTTGTCCATGGCCGAGGGCAGCCGAAAACCGTACTCCACCAGCGTGGTCTTGCGCGAGCGATCGCCGTTGTACATGGCGCCCAACTGGCCGATCATCACGTGGCTCTCGTCGAGGAACATGAGCGAATCGGGCGGCATGTAGTCCACCAGCGTGGGTGGTGGATCGCCCGGCCTGGCGCCCGAGAGGTGCCGCGAGTAGTTTTCGATGCCCTTGCAGTGGCCGATCTCTTGCAACATTTCCAGGTCAAATCGGGTGCGCTGCTCCACACGCTGAGCCTCCACCAGCTTGCCCATGCCCACCAGTTCTTTGACGCGGCCATTGAGCTCGTGCTTGATGGCCTCGACCGCCGTCAGCACCCGCTCGCGCGGCGTCACGTAGTGGCTGGACGGGTAGATGGTGAAGCGCGGGATCTTCTGGCGGATGCGGCCCGTGAGCGGGTCGAACAATTGGATGGATTCGAGCTCGTCGTCGAACAACTCCAGGCGCACGGCCAGCTCGGAATGCTCGGCCGGGAAGACGTCGATGGTATCGCCGCGCACGCGGAAGGTGCCGCGCGAGAAATCGGCGTCGTTGCGCTTGTATTGCATGCGGATCAGCTGGGCGATCACGTCGCGCTGGCCCATCTTGTCGCCCACCCGGGTGATGAGGACCATCTGCATGTAGTCCTCGGGCTTGCCGATGCCGTAGATGGCCGACACGGTGGCCACGATGACCACGTCGCGGCGCTCCAGCAGGCTCTTGGTCGCCGACAGGCGCATCTGCTCGATGGCCTCGTTGATGGCGCTGTCCTTTTCGATGAACAGGTCGCGCTGGGGTACGTAGGCCTCGGGCTGGTAGTAATCGTAGTAACTGACGAAGTACTCGACGGCGTTCTTGGGGAAGAACTCGCGGAACTCGGCATACAACTGCGCCGCCAGGGTCTTGTTGGGCGCAAAGACGATGGCCGGGCGCCCGATGCGGGCGATCACGTTGGCCATGGTGAAGGTCTTGCCCGAGCCCGTCACGCCCAGCAGCGTCTGGAAGCTCAAACCATCGTTCAAGCCCTCGACCAGCAGGTTGATGGCCGTGGGTTGATCACCCGCTGGCGGATAGGGTTGATAAAGCTCGAAGGGCGAGCCTTCAAAGCTGATGAATTCACCCGCTGGCGGCAGGGATTTATCGGCAGGACCACCGCTTTCAAGGGGGTGGACCGCCAAACTCGGGTCGTTGGGCTCTGACATGGGCGATAAGGAATAAAATAAAGGGTTTGCCCAAGCTGGCCACGAACTGGCTTTCAGGCAGTGATTGTTTTCAGCTTATCTCAACCGACCGCCAACCGACCGGAGACTCCTCGCATCATGGCCTCGCTTTTCGCTGCCGTTGAAATGGCCCCCCGTGACCCGATCCTGGGCCTGAACGAACAATTCAACGCCGACACCAATCCCGCCAAGGTGAACCTGGGCGTGGGCGTCTACACCGACGACCAGGGCAAGCTGCCTCTGCTCAAGTGCGTCGCCGCAGCCGAGAAGCAGATGCTGGAGGCCCCCAAGGCCCGCGGCTACCTGCCCATCGACGGCATCGTCGCTTATGACAAGGCAGTTCAAGGCCTGGTATTTGGGGCCGATCACGCTGCTGTCAAGGGCGGCCGCATCTCGACGGCGCAAGCCATCGGCGGCACGGGTGGCCTCAAGCTGGGCGCCGACTTCCTCAAGCGCCTCAACGGCAACGCACAGGTTTTGATTTCCGACCCGAGCTGGGAGAACCACCGCGCGCTGTTCGAATCAGCCGGTTTTGTCGTGGGCACCTACCCCTACTACGACGCCGCCAACAAGGGCATCAACGTCGAAGGCCTGCTGGCTGCGCTCAAGGCCGCCGCGCCAGGCACGGTGATCGTGCTTCACGCCTGCTGCCACAACCCGACCGGCTACGACCTGACGCCCGCTCAATGGGATGAGATCATCGCCATCACCAAGGCCGGCGGCCTGGTGCCCTTCCTGGACATGGCCTACCAAGGTTTTGGCGAAGGCATCGCCGAAGACGGCAAGGTGGTCCTGAAATTCCTGGATTCGGGCCTGAGCTTCTTCGTGTCCACCAGCTTCTCCAAGAGCTTCTCGCTCTATGGCGAGCGTGTGGGCGCCCTGAGCATCGTCAGCGAGTCGGCCGAGGAAGCCAGCCGCGTGCTGAGCCAGCTCAAGCGCGTGATCCGCACCAACTACTCCAACCCGCCCACGCATGGCGCGCAAGTGGTGGCCACGGTGCTCAACACGCCCGAGCTGCGCCAGCAATGGGAAGAGGAACTGGCCGGCATGCGCGACCGCATCAAGCAGATGCGCACCGCCCTGGTGGCCGAGCTGACCGCCGCTGGCGTGAGTGGCGACCTGAGCTACATCACCCGTCAGAAGGGCATGTTCAGCTACTCCGGCCTGAGCGCGCCGCAAATGCAGCGCCTGCGCTCGGAATTCGGCATCTATGGCGTCGATTCGGGCCGCATCTGCGTGGCGGCGCTCAACAACGGCAACCTCAAGGCCGTGGCCGAGGCCATCAAGGCCGTGATGTAAGGCCCGCATGGTGGCTTGACCGGCGTTTTGCCGGTCAGTCAGTCCGTGAACGACGTGCCCATGAGACCTGCAGACCCACAGTCCGTGGGTCTTTTTTTCGCCTGACCGGGAATAAGACCACCACAGCCCTGTTTTTGCCTCGGTTGCCTGACATGTCCCGATGCAAAGATCGCGAAAAGGTTTTATGCTGCACCGCAACAAGTGCCGTTGTCGTGCATTCCGATGGTCGGATTCCAACTGAGGTCTCTTCAAAAATGCTCTATCAACTTTACGAATCCAACCGCGCGTGGCTGAGTCCGTTTTCGGAGTTCGCCAGCGCCACCGCCAAGCTCTACAGCAATCCTCAGTCGTTGATGGCTCACCTGCCGCAGGCCCAGCGCATGGCCGCCGGTTTTGACCTCGCGCATCGCCTGACCAAGGAGTATGAGAAGCCCGAGTTCAACATCCGCGCTGTCGACGTCGATGGCACCGAGGTGGTGATCCAGGAGCAAGTGGTCGAGGCCAAGCCCTTCTGCCGACTGCTGCGCTTCAAGCGTTTCACGGATGAGAGCCGGCTGCTCGACAAGATGCGCGACCAACCTTCGGTGCTGGTCGTGGCGCCGCTGTCGGGCCACCACTCCACCTTGCTGCGCGACACCGTGCGCACCCTGCTGCAGGACCACAAGGTCTACATCACCGACTGGATCGATGCACGCATGGTGCCCATGGATGCAGGCGCCTTCCACCTGGATGACTACATCAACTACGTGCAGGATTTCATCCGCCTGTTGGGGCCGAACACGCACGTGATCTCGGTCTGCCAGCCCACGGTGCCCGTGCTGGCCGCCGTCTCGCTGATGGCCAGCCGTGGCGAGACCACGCCTCTGACCATGACCATGATGGGCGGCCCGATCGATGCCCGCCGCTCGCCGACGGCCGTGAACAACCTGGCCATGAACAAGAGCTACGAGTGGTTCGAGAACAATGTGATCTACCGTGTGCCCAGCAACTACCCAGGTGCCACGCGCCGCGTGTACCCGGGCTTCTTGCAGCACACCGGTTTCGTGGCCATGAACCCGGACCGCCACCGCGAGTCGCATTACGACTACTTCCTGGACCTGGTGCGCGGCGATGACGACAGCGCCGAATCGCATCGCCAGTTCTATGACGAGTACAACGCCGTGCTGGACATGCCCGCCGAGTACTACCTGGACACGATCAAGACCGTGTTCCAGGAGTTTGCCCTGGTCAACGGCACCTGGAAGGTGCGCAACCCCAAGGGCAAGGAAGAGCTGGTCAAGCCGCAGGACATCAAGACCACGGCCCTGCTGACCGTCGAAGGCGAGCTGGACGATATCTCCGGCGCAGGCCAGACCAAGGCTGCGCACGACCTGTGCACTGGCATCCCCAAGGCACGCCACAAGCACTACGACGTGGCCGGGGCCGGTCACTACGGCATCTTCTCGGGCCGTCGCTGGCGCGATCTGTCGTACCCCGAGATCCGCGCGTTCATCCTGGCCAACAACAAGTGATGACGGGCCTTGCCCGGGTGTGAGCCCAGCAAGGCTTGTACACTGCGGCGCCATCATGCTGGACGCCACACAGATCAACGCCCTCCTGCCGCAGACGCAATGCACGCGCTGCGGCTTTCCTGATTGCGCGAGTTACGCGCAAGCGATTGCCATGGGCGAAGCGGGCATCAACCAATGCCCGCCAGGTGGCGCAGAAGGCGTTCGTCGGCTGGCCGCGTTAACCGGCCTGCCAGCAGAACCCTTGAGCGACGCGCATGGCCAGGAAGGCCCGCGCATGCTGGCCGTGATCGACGAGGCCTGGTGCATCGGCTGCACCTTGTGTATCAAAGCCTGCCCGGTCGACAGCATCATCGGCATCAACAAGTACATGCACACCGTGGTCGAAGACCAGTGCACCGGCTGCGAGCTGTGCATCCCCGTCTGCCCTGTGGACTGCATCTCGCTGGAGCCTGTGCATGCCGAGCCTGCCCCGACAGGATGGGCCGCGTGGCCACAAGCTCACGCGGAGCAAGCCGGGCAACGATATGGCTTTCATCAGCTGCGCGTTGAACGCACCAAAGCCGATCAAGCAACACGGCTGCAAGCCAAGGCCGAACACAAGCTGGCGCATTTGGCAGAAGCGTCCAAGCTCACCGACCCCGTGGCGCTGGATCAAAAGCGCGTGGTGATTGAAGCGGCATTGGCCCGTGCCAGAGCGCGTCGCACGCACCAAAGCTGATCGCTGCGGTGCAGCAAGGGGTTTACCAACCCCATGCATTCATGGGGGGACCAATGAGAATCGGGACAAACGCGATGTCTTGCACACAAGCGACACCCCCCTCATGGGGTCACTCCGCTGTCATGGCTGGCCCGCAAAATGCATGATCTGGATGTGGGCGGACAAC
>CANBUA010000190.1 GCA_947372535.1 Burkholderiales bacterium | reverse complement strand
CCTTGCTGATCGACCGCTTCAAGGTGCATTCGCTGCTGTTCACGGGGCTGGCCGGCGGTTTGAAAGAGGGCGTGAACGTGGGCGATGTGGTCATTGCGACCGACCTGGTCCAGCACGACATGGACGCCTCCCCGCTGTTCCCTCGTTACGAGATCCCGGGGCGCGGCCGCTCGCACCTGCCGGCAGATGAGGCCATGTCCAGCCAGGTGATGGCGGCGGCCGGCACGGCCTTGTCACCCGAAGCTTTGGCGCAAGGCGGTCCGCTGGGTGATGTCCACCTGGCTGAACTCGGGCTGGCCTTGCCGCGCATCCATCGGGGCCTGGTACTGAGTGGAGACCGTTTCGTGTCCAGCAACGAAGCGTCTCAAGCCTTGAAGCAGGCCTTTCCGCAGGCCCTGGCCGTGGAGATGGAGGGCGCCGCTGTGGCCCAGGTCTGCCATGACTTCGGTCTGCCGTTCGCGGTCGTGCGGGTGATCTCTGACCGAGCTGATCAGAGTGCGCACGTGGACTTCATGCGCTTCGTGGCGGAGATCGCCCGACGCTACTCGCTGGCCATCGTGCGGGCGGCGCTCCCGGTGCTGCAACCGTGAGCCTGGCGCCGGCGAGTTCGTTTCCGCCATGCGACATGCCAGAGCGCGAATGCACGAAACGCCACATTAGCGGATAATGCCCGGCTCATGAAGCCCGTCGACACTCAGGGGGTCGCGAACGTGCCTCCCAACCCCCAATCACGCTGGAAGCCCAACGTCACCGTTGCGGCGCTCATTGAGCGCCAGGGTCGTTTCCTGTTCGTCGAAGAAGACACATCCGACGGGGTGTTGCTCAACAATCCGGCCGGTCACCTGGACCCGGGCGAGTCGCCCGAACAGGCCGTGATCCGCGAGACGCTGGAAGAGACGGCCTGCCGTTTCACGCCCGAAGGTTTTCTGGGCATGTTCATGTCGCGCTTTAGGCGCACACGGACGGGCGAGGACACCACCTACCTGCGCCTGGCCTACTACGGCAGCGTTTCCGAGCCCGACCTGAGCCTGAGCCTGGACGAAGGCATCCTGCGCACAGTCTGGATGACGGTCGATGAGATCCGCGCTTGCCCTGAGCGCCACCGCAGCCCCCTGGTGCTTGAATGCGTGGAGGCCTACCTGAACGGCCCACGCTATCCGCTGGACATCCTCAAGGTGCACCCCAGTTTGTTCCTTCAGCCCGGCGCTGTGCCGACCAAGCCCACGCAAGTGGCTTGATGGCGCCCTGGCGGCTCAGCGGGGCAGCCGCCCCGAGATGATCTGCCAGAACATCACCCAATCGCCCATCAGGCTGTACCAGGGGTGCTCGAAGGTGGCGGGCTGGTTGTGCTCGAACATGAAGTGTCCGACCCAGGCAAAACCGTAGCCCAGCACCGGCACGGCCAGCAGCCACCACCATTGCTGCGTGAGCAGCGCGGTGGCCAGGGTCATCAGCACGAGCGTGGAGCCGGCCACGTGCAGACGCCGGCACACCGGGTGGTTGTGCTGCGACAGGTAGAAGGGGTAGAACTCTTTGAACGACCGATAGACACTCATGCGCTCAGCATATGGCTGACCTGAGACAATCGCATCCCCTGATTCCCTTAGGCCCTTTTTCGGAAAGCGTGTTCGTTCGTGAAGTTGCACCGCATCGTGGTTGGCCTGAGTGGCGGCGTCGATTCCGCCGTGAGCGCGCACCTGCTCAAACAACAGGGGCACGAGGTCATCGGCATCTTCATGAAGAACTGGGAAGATGACGACGACAGCGAGTTCTGTTCCAGCCGCCAGGATTTCCTGGATGCGGCCAGCGTGGCCGACGTGCTGGGCATCGAAATCGAGCACGTCAACTTCGCGGCCGACTACAAGGACCGCGTGTTCGCCGAGTTCCTGCGCGAATACCAGGCTGGCCGCACGCCCAACCCGGACGTGCTGTGCAATGCCGAGATCAAGTTCAAAGCCTTCCTGGACCACGCCATGCGCCTGGGCGCGGAGAAGATCGCCACGGGCCACTATGCGCGGGTGCGCGAGTTGGTCGACGCCGATGCCAGTGTCTCAGGGCCCGCAGCCAGCCGCTTCGAGTTGCTCAAGGGGCTGGACCCGCTCAAGGACCAGAGCTACTTCCTGCACCGCCTGAACCAGGCGCAATTGAGCAAGACGCTCTTCCCGGTGGGCGAGTTGCCCAAGACTGAAGTGCGCCGCATCGCGTCCGAGATTGCCCTGCCCAACGCCAAGAAGAAGGACTCCACCGGCATCTGCTTCATCGGCGAGCGCCCGTTCCGCGAGTTCCTCAACCGCTACCTGGCCAACGAGCCCGGCCCCATCCTCGATGACCGGGGCCGCCGCATCGGCGAGCACGTGGGCCTGAGCTTCTACACCCTGGGCCAGCGCAAGGGCATCGGCATTGGCGGCCTGAAAGACAAGGGCGCCCCGCGTGGCGGCGGCGAGCACGAGCCCTGGTTCGTGGCGCGCAAGGACATGGCCAGCAACACGCTCTATGTGGTGCAGGGCCACGACCACCCCTGGCTGCTCGCGCACACCGTGGTGGCCGACGACCTCAGCTGGGTCAGTGGCGTAGCACCTGCCGTGGGCACGCTGGGCGTGGGCACCAAGACGCGCTACCGCCAGGCCGACACCTCGTGCGAGATCAGCGCCAGCAGCCGCGAGCAAATCACCTTGCATTGCCCGCAAGCCCAGTGGGCAGCCACGCCGGGGCAGTCGGCCGTGCTCTACCAGGGCGATGTGTGCCTAGGCGGTGGCGTGATCGCCTCGGCGCAATGAGCACGACCATGACCCCACCAGCGCCCGAGATCGTCATCCTCGACACCAACGCCCTGCTGGACTGGCGCGTGTTCAAAGATCCGGCCGCCCTCCCGCTGGCCCAAGGCATTGCCAATGGGCGCTTCCGTTGGCTGGCCAGCCCCGCCATGCTGACCGAGTGGCACCACGTCTGGCCGCGCAGTGTCTTCGCGCGCTGGCAGCCCGACCCGGCCCTGACCACCAGCGTCTACGCTTTGGCCGAGATGGTGGAGGAGCCCCCGCGCGGCCCCCTCAAGTGCAAGGACCCCGACGACCAGGTGTTCATCGACCTGGCCCTGCACGTGAAAGCGCAGTGGTTGTTCACCAAAGATGCTGCCCTGCTCAAACTGGCACGCCGTGCCCGGCCCATGGGCACTCAGGTGCTGAGCTTGCAGAGTTGGGTTGGATCGTCCGCCATCTCGCGCTAGCATCCAGGGGTTTGCCCCAGTGCTGCCTTGTGCTTCCCGCCTCCTTTTCGATCACCCAGCCCAGAGCCCTTCGCCATGCATGAGCCTTTGCCCCGCCGCCGCCTGATCCAGGGCGCCCTCGCCGTTTGCCTGAGCGGTGCCCTGTTGATGGGGTGCTCGACAGTGGACCGCCTGCTGGCCCCGCGCACCGTGGAGATCAGCCGCGAAGAGCTGCTCAACAAGCTGGGCCAGCAATTCCCGCTGCGCAACACGGTGCTCGACCTGTTCGAGGTCACTTGCGCCGCGCCACGCCTGACCTTGCAGGCCGACGCCAACCGCGTGCTGGCCGATGTGGACCTGACGGCCCAGGACAAGATCTTCTCGCGCAGCTACCAGGGCACCTTGTGGCTGAGCTTCGGCCTGCGCTACGAGCCTCGCGACCAGACCATCCGCCTTCAGCACGTCACCATCGACAAGGTCAGCCTCAAAGGCTTGCCGGCAAACTATGAACGCCAGCTCACCAAGTTCGGCTCCTGGCTGACGGAGGGCCGCCTTCAAGACTACGTGGTCCACCGTTTCACGCCCGATGAGCTCAAGATCGCCGACAAGCACGGCCTGACCGTGACCGACATCAAGGTCACCGCCAAGGGCCTGGCCATCTTCCTGGCACCCAAGGCTTGAGTCCACCAGATTGAAAGAAAAAATCCGACATGAGCAGCAGCCTTGAGATCGACCCCGTGGTGAGCCCCTGGGCCCTGGCCTTCATGCAGGGCATCCCCTTCGCGCGGGAGGCTCAGATGACACCTCTGCTGGCCCATGCTGGACGCGGTGTGGTGAGCATGCCGGGGCGGCACGACTGGACGGGCGACACGCTCACCGGGCACGTCCACCCAGGCTGCCTGACGGTGCTGGCCGACACGGCCTGTGGCGTGGCCGTGGGCGCGGCCCTGGACCCGCTGGGGCCCTATGCCACGCTGGACCTGCGCATGGACTATCTGCGCCCGGCCAAAACCGGCCATGAGCTGCGTTGCGATGCGCACTGCCACCGTGTGACACGCCATGTGGCCTTCGTGCGTGGCGAGGTGTTCCAGGCGGGCGAAGACGAGCCCGTGGCCACCGTCAACGCCACCTTCATGCTGGGCACGGCCAATAGCCGCCGCACCGATCTGCCACCGACCGTGAGTCAAGGTGACGGCACGGCAAGGTCAGGCGCAAGCCCTTCGGCCTCCTCGCCCATGGCCGAAGCGCCGCCCGTGTTCGTGCCCGTGCTCGACGCAGGCCGCTCGCCCTATCTGGATTTTTTGGGCGTGCAGCGGCAGGACTGCCCCGCAGGGCAGAGTGGGCTGTTTCGCATGCCCTTCAAGCCCGAGTTGATCGGCAACCCCCTGTTGCCGGCCTTGCATGGTGGCGTGGTGGCGGGTTTTGCCGAATCGGCGGCCATCTTGCACTTGGTGTTCACCAACCCCGACCTGCCTGGCTCGCCCAAAGGCGTGGATTTTTCGATTGACTACCTGCGCTCGGCCAAGCCAGTGGACACCTGGGCGCAGTGCACAACGGTGCGTCAGGGCAGCCGGGTGGCGCTCGTGCAGGTCACGCTGTGGCAGGACGATCCGAGCCGCCCGATCGCGGCCACGCGCAGCCATTGCTTACTGCCTCAAAAGTACTGATTTTGGCAATTTGAGATGTCAGATGATTTGACAAATCAAATGGCTTGATTGTTTGATTCAAACGACCGTTTGAGAGTTTCTACCGATGTGTGAGCGAGGGTGAATGCGTACATTGCGTCCTGTGGTGTCACGCACCGCAGATATCCAAATATTTAAAAGGACTTAACATGCGTACTCTGAACCAAAAAGAACTCTCCACCGTGAGCGGCGGCGCCAACGTGATCGTTGACCTGGTCAACAAGATCCACGCCGCAGAATACAAGGCCATTTATGGCCCCCTGCTGAAACTCTTCGGCATCGTGAAGAAGTAATCAGGCCATGAAAAACGCCCAAGAATATCTTGGGCGTTTGAATTAACCCCCCGACAAGGGGGTTTTTTTATGCAGTCTTCTTATACTTGGCCAGCAGTGGGCCCCAGATGTTGGCATATTCCCAGACGTGGATTTTGTCCAGCCAGGCGATGCCGGTGCGTGGGAAGAAGCCCAGGTCACCCTCGACAGGAGTGGTGTCGGCAGCTGTAGCGGCGCCGGAGACTTGTTGCAGTTGTTCAGAGGTCAGAAGTTTCATTTCGTATTCGCAATCAATGGTTAGTGAATGGCGAACGAAGTTTAACGGGCATCGATAATTTAATCACATAGCGCAAGCACCCATGGATTTCACTTTGAAAATCGGACGAGTCAAAGTGGCCCGCTGTTTGTTTGCGACGTTTTGAACCACTCGACCACCGCTTGCCGCTCTGGCGCCGTGTAATGCAAGCCCAGTTTGGTGCGCCGCCACAGCACATCGTCTGCGGTGCACGCCCATTCATGACGTTGCAGGTGAAACAGCTCGGTTTCGAACAGTCCCGGTGCGATCTCCGGACCCAAGTCGGCCCGGCTGCTCAAGCCTTTGAGCAAATTCAAGGCGCCTGAGCCGTATTGCTGGCTCCAGCGGCGCACGAGGCCAGGGTCCATCCAGGGGTAGCGCTGGCGCAGGCGCAGCTTGAACTCGGCCATGTCGCTGACCGGATCCACCTCCGCGTCGATCAGGTCGATCAGGCGGCCGCCGGGCAGCACGGCATCGTGAGTCCAGGCCGGGCGCCGGTCGTCCAGCAGGTCGCCGCACAGGTGGCCCACCTCCTCAGCCAGCTTGCGGAAGGTGGTGATCTTGCCGCCCCAGACCGTCACCCAGGGGCAGTGGCCCTGGCCGTGCTCCAGGCGGTAATCGCGTGTCACGGCCGAGGCCTTGCCGCTGGCGTCGTCCAACAAGGGGCGCACGCCCGCGTAGGACCACACCACATCGGCCGGCTGCACGCTGCGTTTGAAGTAGCGGTTCACGGCCTCGCACAGGTAGGCGATTTCCTGCTCGTCGATGCTGGCCTGGGCAGGGTCGCCTTTGTAATCGACGTCGGTGGTGCCGATCAGGGTGAACTGCTGCTCGTAGGGGATGGCGAACACGATGCGGCCATCAGGCTGCTGGAAGATGTAGGCGTGGTCGTGCGTGAACAAGCGGGGCACGACGATGTGACTGCCTTTGACCAGGCGCAAATGAGCGCGTTTGGCGGGCGGCACGCCTGGCCGGCCGTTTTCAAGCATCTGTTGCAACTGGTCGGCCCACGGCCCGGCCGCGTTCACGACCAGCCGAGCTTGCACCCGCAGGTGGTGGGTCAGGCGGTCGCTCTGCGCATCGCGGTGTGACAGCAGGGCGTTCCAGCCTTCGGGGCCGGCCTGCAACTGCTCGCAGCGGGTGCGGGTGAAGATGTTGGCGCCATGCTCGCGCGCATCCTGGGCGCATACCACGACCAGGCGGGCATCGTCCACCCAGCCATCGGAGTAGGTGTAGCCATCCTTGAAGCTACTTTTAAGGGGCTGGCCGGCGGGGTGATCTTTCAAATCGATGTGCCCGCTGGCGGGCAGGAAATCGCGCTTGGCCAGGTGGTCGTAGAGCCACAGGCCCAGCCGGATCAGCCATGTCGGGCGCATGCCTTCGTCATGAGGCAGCACGAAGCGAAGCGGCCACATGATGTGTGGGGCGCCGCGCAGCAGCCCTTCCCGTTCGATCAAGGCCTTGCGCACCAGGCCGAACTCGCGGTGCTCCAGGTAGCGCAGGCCGCCGTGGATCAATTTGGTGGAGTTCGAGGAGGTGTGGCTGGCCAGGTCGTGCTGTTCGCACAACACCACCGACCAGCCGCGCCCGGCCAGGTCGCGGGCCACGCCGGCCCCATTGATGCCGCCACCGACCACCAGCACATCGCAGCGGATGTCGATGGAATCGTCCATGGGCGGGGGGCTGTCCTGGCTGTCGGCATTCATCGCCACATGGTAATGGCATGCATGCGGCCTCAACGTCCAAAACTGCCGGCCTCTTGCCCTGCTGACAAGCACTTCGACTTGGATTACGCTGCATGAGCGCGACAATCGAGCCATCAAGAACAGATTGAGGAGACTCTTCCCATGCCTTCGCCTCGAAGTGATGTCTGGGCGCCCAACGCTCGTCAGCAATCCTTGCTGGACGAAGTCAGGGCGCGTGGCGCGGTCTCCGTTGAACGCCTGGCGCAGCGCCTGGATGTGACGATGCAGACGGTGCGGCGCGACATTCAGCGCCTGTCTGAAGCCGGCCTGCTGGCGCGCTTTCATGGCGGGGTCAGCTTACCTGCCGTGACCAGCCGCTCGGCCGGGCCGGAGCTGGCTTGGCACGAGCGTCAGGCGCTCAAGGCCGATGCGAAGGCGCGCATCGCCCGCTCGGTGGCCGCCGCCATCCCCGATGGTTCGCGCCTGATGTTAGGCATCGGCACCACGGTCGAGGCTGTTGCCCACGCCCTGGGGCAGAAGCGCGACCTGCACGTGATCACGCACAGCCTGCACGTGGCCCTGGCCTTGGCGCACCACCCCGATTGCACCGTGGAGGTGCCGGGCGGCCGCCTGCGCTCCCGTGACAGCGCGCTCGAAGGCGAAGATGCCGAGCGTGGCCTGCGCGAAGTCGAGGCCGACATCGTCATCGTCTCGGCCGTGGGCATCGACCCCACCGGGCAATTGCTGGACCGCGATGCCCGCGAGTTGCCCGTCTTCCAGGCCATGCTGGAGCAGTCGCGCGAGCACTGGCTGCTGGTCGATGCCAGCAAGTTCCAGCAGGCGCCGCCCGTGCCCAGCGCCCACCTGAGCCAGATGCACCGCGTCTTCACGGAAGCCTTGCCCCCTGCCCCCCTGCCCGCGCTGATGCAGAGCCTGGGCGTGAGCTTGACCATCGCCTCCTGACATGAGCTTGATCCTGGCCCTCGATCAGGGCACCTCCAGCTCGCGCAGCATCGTCTTTGACCTGCAAGGGCGCGTCCTCGCGCAGGCCCAGCAAGAGATCACCCAGCACTATCCGCAGCCCGGCTGGGTCGAGCACGACCCCATGCAACTGTGGACGACGCAATTGGCAACCGCCCGCGCCGCCCTGGATCAGCTCCCAGCGCTGGGCCATGACCCTGCCCAGGTTCGAGGCTTGGGCATCACCAACCAGCGCGAGACCACCGTGCTGTGGCGGCGTGACACTGGCCAGCCCGTGGCGCGCGCCATCGTCTGGCAAGACCGGCGCACCGAACCCCTGTGCCAGGCCTTGCGCGAGCAGGGCGCTGCCGCCACGGTGCAGGCCAAAACCGGCCTGGTGCTCGACGCCTATTTTTCAGGCACCAAGTTGCAATGGCTGCTCGATCAGGTGCCGGGGGCCCGGGCCCAGGCCGAGCGCGGAGAGCTGGCCTTTGGCACCGTGGATACCTGGCTGCTGTGGCAACTCACGGGTGGGCGAGTGCATGCCACCGATGTCAGCAATGCGTCGCGCACCCTGCTGTTCAACATCCACAACCGGCAGTGGGATGACGATCTCCTGGGCCTGTTGCGCATTCCTCGCGAGGTGTTGCCCGATGTCCATCCATCGAGCCACCTGTTTGGCGAGGTCGATGCGGGCCTGCTGCCGACGCCCAAGCGCTTGACCATTGGCGGCATCGCGGGCGACCAGCAGGCCGCGCTGTTCGGGCAAGCCGGCTTCGAGGCGGGCATGGCCAAAAACACCTACGGCACCGGCTGCTTCATGCTGATGCACACGGGCGACCAGGCCTTGAGCTCATCCAATGGTTTGATCACCAGCGCCGCCGCCCAGCCGGACCATGCCGCCGCCTATGTGCTCGAAGGCAGCGTGTTTGTGGGCGGCGCCGTGGTGCAGTGGCTGCGCGACGGCCTGCACGCCATCAAGGCGGCCAGTGAAGTTCAGGCCCTGGCCGAGAGCGTGCCCGACGCCGGCGGTGTGATGTTTGTGCCGGCCTTCACGGGCCTGGGCGCACCATACTGGAAGCCCGATGCGCGAGGCGCCATCGTGGGCCTGAGCCGGGGCAGCACCGTGGCTCACATCGCGCGGGCCGCCGTTGAATCCATCGCGTTCCAGAGCGCGGCCCTGCTGTTGGCCATGAGCCGCGATGCCGTGGCCCATGGCGGACCGGGTTTGAGCCAGCTGCGGGTGGATGGCGGCGCCTGCGTCAACGACCTGCTGATGCAGTTCCAAGCCGATTTGTTGGGGATTCCGGTGGTGCGTCCAGCGGTCGTCGAGACCACTGCGCTGGGAGCTGCCTACCTGGCGGGTTTGAGCCTGGGCTTGTACGCC
>CANBUA010000189.1 GCA_947372535.1 Burkholderiales bacterium | reverse complement strand
ATGATGTTTCGCCCTTGCAAACAGCGAAAGATCACATGGTTTTCCGCCAACACACCGAGCAATTCCCGGGTCTTGGCTTCGGTCTCTTCCGTGATCCCACCCAAGAAACCAGTCTTGAAGGCGGCCTCGGTCAGCTCACCAATGCGGTTGTCATTGACCTCAAGCTGATCCATCAGCTTGTCTACCAAAGTTTCTGGCAGATGGCCCGAGATGCGAAAACCAGGGCGGGGCGTAAAAGTAAAACCTTCCCTAGGCTCAGCAACACCCTTCACTTCCATCTGGGGATTTTGGGCGGCCTGAGACGCCTTCAGATGAGCATCGATTTGCGCGAAGTCAACGCCTTGAGCCTCGTAAAACTCACGCAGCTTTTTGGATGCTACGTGGCCGATGTCAAAGTTTCGAGCCTCGAACAGCTTCAACTTGTATGCGTTGATGCCGGTTGCGGCAATGACATCTTTTTGTGAAAGGGCCAGCTCTTGCCGTGCCGCCTTCGATTGTGGGGCTGAAACCCCGGTGACTTGGACCATGCGGCCTCCGTGTATTCAAAACGAGCACATCGCTCGGTTTGGATACTAAGGCCAAGTTCATCAGATGTCAACAAAACGATCACGGTGATCGAAATAGTTACTCCTGCGGTGCATCCTTCTGCTTAACCAGATCCAACAGCGCCTTGAAATCTTCCCCCTCTGGGTCGTTTTCCATGGCGTCTTTGATGATCCCTTCAGCTCCCACCATGTTGTTCACCAGTTCCATGATCCTCATTTCCAACTCGATGCGGTATGACGACATGGGATCACTGCCTTCACCACCATAGACCAAGCGCGAAAGAGGAAGCCGGAGAGACAGCGCAATCAGCCTCAGTTCTCGCAATCCAGGCAAGCTGGCACCGGTCTCGTACCTTGATAGGGCCACGCGAGACACTCCTTCGCCGGAGGGATCAATGTGCTTGGTTAACTGACTGAGTTGCTCTGTCGTCAACTCGTACCGCTGCCGTCGCGCCTTGACTATCTGGCGGAATGAATCGTTGTCGAAAAAATGGGGGCTATCGATGGGCATAGCCCAAGGCTACCATCATCAAAGACGTGCTTTGATGATCTACAAACGGCTCAGATCAACGTGCGATGAGGCAAATTCCCGCAACGTCTTCAGACTTGTTGGGCCTAGAAATTTTGTCTAAGTCGTTGATTTGCCGGGCACTCATCATCTGCTTGAAAATCCGCGTGTCGGTGGTTCGATTCCGCCCTTGGCCACCAACCTAATTCATAGACAAAGCCCCGCATGGTTCGCCATCCGGGGCTTTTCTACATCCAAGCCACGCCATGCCGCTTTGGCACGCGTGAAGAGGCAATGTCCTACAAGTGCAATGGCTTGCAACATATACCCTTAAGCATCCCCCACCTGTCACATGGGGTTGAAATGCCCCCTTCCCGCAGGTGTAGACTGCCCTCGGCCGAAGCCGCTGCTCTGATGCAAAAACATGATCATGCGAGGAGTCTGTCCATGGCTTCAAAGTGTCTGACCCTTCCAGTGGCGGTATTCGCCATGGCTGCGCTCATGCACGGCAAAGGGGCCATGGCAGCTGTTGAAGCCACCACGCTGGCCAACTTGAGCCTTGAAGAACTCAGCAACCTGGAAATCACCTCGGTCTCCAAACGCGGTGAGCGCCTCTCGGATGCCCCCACATCGGTTTACGTCATCACGGCCGATGACATCCGGCGCTCGGGCGCGCTCAGCCTGCCCGAGGCCTTGCGCCTGGCACCCAATCTTCAAGTGGGCCAAAGCAATGTAGGTGCCTATTCGATCAGTGCGCGCGGCTTCAACAGCCTGTCGGCCAACAAGCTGCTGGTGCTGATCGACGGCCGCTCGGTTTACACGCCGCTGTACTCCGGTGTTTTCTGGGATGCGCAGGACGTGATGCTCCAGGACATCGCCCGGATCGAGGTCATCAGCGGCCCGGGTGGCACGCTCTGGGGCGTCAATGCCGTCAATGGCGTCATCAACGTGATCACCAAGTCAGCGCAGGACACCCAGGGCGGCCTGATCGCGGCAGGCGCTGGCAATCGTGAAACCGATGCGTCGGCGCGCTATGGCGGCACGCTGGGCGATGCCGGGGCAGGCAACGGCAACGGCAGCGGGGGCAGTTACTACCGGCTCTACGCCAAGAACTTCAACCGCCAAAACACCCGCACGGCCGACGGCACCGAGGTCAACGATGCCTGGCGCATGAGCCAGGCCGGCTTTCGGGCCGACTGGCAGCGCCCGGGGGATCAGATCTCGCTGCAAGGCAACGCTTACAAAGGGCAACGTGATCAGCCCCTGCCCGGTGAGATCGTGCTCACCAATGTGAGCTTCAACCTGGGCAACATTCCCTTGTCGGGCACCAACCTGATCGGTCGCTGGGAGCACATGCTCGATGGGGGCTCGACCGTCAGCCTCCAGGGCTACTACGACCAGACCGTGCGCGACGTCCAGGGCATCTATGCCGAGACGCTGGACATCATCGACCTGCAATTGCAGCAGTCGATCTCACCCTGGGACGGCCACAAGCTGGTCTGGGGTGGCGAGTACCGCCATGCGGCAGATCGCGTGACCAATACCACGGCCTCCTTGCTGTTCCTGCCAGCACACGTCAAACAGGCATGGAGCAGCCTGTTCGCGCAGGATGAGGTGGCGCTTGGCGAGAAGCTGCGCCTGACAGTGGGCGGGCGACTTGAACGCAACGATTACACCGGCACCGAGTTCCTGCCGTCAGCACGCTTGGCGTGGAAGCTCTCGCCGAACCACCTGGTCTGGGGTGGGGCCTCGCGCACAGTGCGTGCGCCTTCTCGCCTGGACCGGGACGTCTTTGCCTTCATCCCCTTGACGCCGCCCGTCACCATCGGGCCGGACACCTTCACCGAACTGCGACTCATCAGCGGACCAAACGCCCGCGCCGAAACCGCGCAGGTGTTCGAGTTGGGCTACCGTGGTCAGCCCACGGCCAACACGTCCTACTCTGTCACGGTGTACCAGGCGACCTACGATCACCTCCACACGCAGGAACTGTCGCTGGCGCCGCCGTTGGCCTTCTACACTTATGAGAACGGCATGACAGGCCGCACCACCGGCATCGAGATGTGGGGCACTTACCAGGTGTCCTCCACCTGGCGGCTGCGCGGCGGCTACACCAACCTGTACGGCAGCTACGAACTCAAGCCGGGCAGCGGCGACACGCAAACGCTGGCCAGCATGGGCAAGAGCGACCCACGCCAGAGCTGGGTGTTGAACTCATCACACGACCTGCCTGGGCAGACCGAGCTGGACGTGACGGTCCGGCATGTATCGGCCCTGTATGCGCCCGACGTGCCGTCTTATCTGGCGCTGGACCTTCGTTATAGCTGGCGCCCTCATCCCAGTTGGGAGTGGTCGGTGAGCGGGCAGAATTTGCTGGGCACGCGCCACGGGGAATTCACCCAAGTGGCCACCCGCTCCGAACTCGGGCCCAATGTCTTCCTCAACGTCGCGAGCCATTTCTGAGTTGCCTTGACATGACCTTCATGCGCCAACAACTCAAGCTGACACCACTCCTGCGCAGCGCGCTGGTCTGGACTCTGCTGGCATTGGGCAGCCTCCATGCCGCCTGGGGCCAGGTGATGGAATACCAGATCAAGGCCGCCTTCCTGTACAAGTTCTGCAGCTACATCGAGTGGCCGGTGCAGGCTTTCGAGCGGGCTGACACCCCCATCATCATCGGCATCGCCGGGCCTGACAACATGGCTGAGGAGTTGAACCAGATCACGGCAGGTCATGCCGTCAATGGCCGCTCGGTGGTGGTGCGCAAGCTGCGCCGGGGCGATTCGTTGGCGGGCTTGCACGTGTTGTTCGTCACGCGCGCCGCAGCGCCCTTTACCGCAGAAGCGCTGGGCGCCGCCAAGGGCCAGCCCATGCTGATCGTGACCGAGGCCGATCCCGCCAACGCGCTGGAGAGCATCATCAACTTCGTCGTGGTCAACGACAAGGTGCGCTTTGACATCTCTCTGCCATCGGCCGAACAAAGCAACCTCAAGATCAGCGCCCGCCTGCTGGCAGTGGCGCGCAAAGTCATCCAAAGGCCTGCCTCATGAGCAGCCTCTTCGCAGGATCACTGCAACGTCGCCTGTTGGCCCTGATGCTGACCTCGACCCTCGTTGCACTGATCGTCGCGCTTGGGGCCATGATCACCTATGACGTGCGGGCCTACCACCAGAGCTGGGTCAACGACATGAGCACCCAGGCCGCGCTGCTTGGGCGCACCACAGCACCGGCCCTGTCATTCGATGATGCCCGGATGGCCCGCGAGAACCTGAGCCTGCTGCGTTCGCAACCCAAGGTACGCGCAGCCGCCATCTACGACGCCAAAGGGCGTTTGTTCGCGAGCTACCAGGCCAATCCGAAAATTGCCCTTCCGCTGCCGCTGACCGCCGGCCCGGAGGGCGCTCACATCGAGCAGCGCAACCTCATCATCTCCAAGCCCATCATCGAGAACGGCGAGGTCGTGGGCACGGTCTACCTGCGGGCCGACTATGAACTCTATGGTCGGTTGCTGGACTACACCGGCATTGCGCTGGTCGTGGCCTTGCTGGGCATGGGCGCCGCTTTCCTGGTGTCCTTCCGACTGCAAAAAGTCGTGACCCGGCCGATCATGGACATCAACACCATCGCACGCGAAGTCATCCAGCAAGGTGACTATTCGCGCCGGGCAGAAAAGATCACCAGCGATGAAGTGGGTGCGCTGGTGGAGTCTTTCAACAACATGCTGGCCGAGATCGAGCGCCGTACGCTGGCGCTGGAGGCCTCCAACCTGGGCAAGGCGGCCGAGGTGGTGGAGCGGCGCCTGGCGGAGCAGGAGATCCTGCGGCTCAACGAAGCGCTAGAGCGCCGTGTGCAGGAGCGCACGCAGCAACTGGAGACCTCCAACCACGAGCTGGCCCGCGCCTCAGAGGCCGCCGAGAGCGCCAACCGCGCCAAGTCGGAGTTCCTCTCCAGCATGAGCCACGAGCTGCGCACGCCGCTCAATGCCATCATCGGCTTCGGGCAATTGCTCAGCATGGACACCCTGCCCTCCAGCCCTGAGCAGCGCAAGACTTTCTCTGGCCACATCGTCAACGCAGGCCGGCATTTGCTGACCCTGATCAACGACATCCTCAATCTGGCGCAGATCGAATCGGGCAAGTTGACCTTGTCGCTGGAGCCGGTCAGCGTGGACGAGGTGCTGACCGAGTGCCAGTCCATGATCGAACCGTTGGCGGCGATGCGCCACATCCACGCCTTGTTCCCCGCGCGCTGCGACCTCAACGTGGTGGCCGACCGCACCCGGCTCAAGCAGATCCTGCTCAACCTGCTGTCCAACGCGATCAAGTACAACCGCGACATGGGCAGCGTGAAGATCGAGTGCACCCGGCTCGACAACGACTGCGTGCGCATCGCTGTGCAGGACACTGGCATGGGCTTGCGACCTGACCAACTCACGGCGCTGTTCCAACCGTTCAACCGGCTGGGGCAAGAGGCCGGATCGCAGGAAGGCACAGGCATCGGCCTGGTGGTGACCAAGAAGCTGGCCAAGCTGATGGGTGGAGACATCGGTGTGCAAAGCACCGTGGGCATGGGCAGCGTGTTCTGGATCGATTTGAAGCGGGCTGCGCTGAGTGCGCCCATCAATGCGGAGTTCCTGGCCCAATCCCCCCTGGCCACACGGCCAAGCTCAGGCAACAAGCGCGGCGTCACGGTGCTGTATGTGGAGGACAACCCGGTGAGCCTCAAACTGGTCGAGCAGATCCTGACCATGCACACCGACGTGAAGTTGATCTCGGCGCCCGATGCGCGCATGGGCATCGACCTGGCCAGGGCCCACGTGCCCGATGTGATCCTCATGGACATCAACCTGCCCGGACTGGATGGCAACGAGGCCCAAGCCATCTTGAGCCAGGACCCGGTGACCGCGCACATCCCAGTGATCGCCGTCACCGCCAATGCCATGCCGCGCACCATCACCGAGGGCTTGCAGGCCGGCTTCTTCCGTTATGTCACCAAGCCCATCGACATTGATGACTTCCTGGAAACACTGAACGATGCACTGGAGTTGTCGGCCCAGCATGCGCATTGACGGTCGGCCAAGGCTAGTGAATGCCCCCGGTGCCGCCCACCAAAATATCTGTAGACACGATGCACAATAGCTGTGCCCACGCATTGTGGGTTTAGCAACGTGACCCAATCATGAATAAAACCGATCTGATTCAGCGCCTGGCTGACACCCATGCATTGTCCAAGGCTGAGGCTGGCCGCATTCTCGAGACGCTGCTGGACACCATCGTGGCCTCCGTCAAGAAGGGTGATGCCGTGACCATCCCCGGCTTCGGCTCCTTCAAACAACACGCTCGCGCTGCACGTGCTGGCGTGAACCCCAGCACCGGCGCCAAGATCAAGATTGCCGCCGCCAAGCTGCCCAAGTTCACACCGGGTGCCACCTTCAAGGCTGCCGTCGACCCCAAGGCTGCTGCCCGCAAGGCGGCCAAGGCGGCTGATGCCAAGCCCGCAGCCAAGAAAGCGGCCAAGCCTGCCGCCAAGAAGGTTGCTGCCAAGAAAGCCAAGAAGGCCTGATCCCTTCTTCATCAGCCTGAAAACTGGCGAGGCCCTGGACGCGATGGTTCAGGGCTTTTGTCTTTCAGGGCCACACTCAGGGTAGACTGCGTCCACTCGCTCGTCATTGGGGAGTAGCCGCCCTGCCCTCCACGGCAGGGGTCTGCGTCAACATACTTGACCCCTCACGGGTCATGGCGCACACAGCAACATGCCTGGCAAGACCTTTGACTGCATCACCTTCTGGATTTTGGGCCGGGAAGGTTGTGCAGTTTCAAAGTAGTTCGGCCCTTGGAGTTTGTTGATGGAATCCTTCTTCGTTTCCACCGGTGTCGTCGCACTCGGCGAGATGGGCGACAAGACCCAGCTGCTGGCATTCTTGCTGGCGGCCAAGTTCAAGCGTCCTGTGCCCATCATCCTGGGCATCCTCACCGCGACTTTGATCAACCATGCCTGCGCCGGTGCCGTGGGCGCCTGGGTCGCCTCGCAGCTGGGCGCCGACGTGCTGCGTTGGGTCATCGGGGTATCGTTCCTGGGCATGGCGGCGTGGATCCTCATCCCCGACAAGGTCGATGACGAGGCGCTCGACGGCCCGCAACGCTTCGGCGTCTTCGGCGCCACCGTGCTGGCATTCTTCCTGGCCGAGATGGGCGACAAAACACAGATCGCGACCGTGGCCCTGGCTGCCCGCTACCATGAGCTTTCCCACGTGGTCGCCGGCACGACACTGGGCATGATGATCGCCGACGTGCCCGCCGTCTTTGTGGGCAACCGCTTCGCCCACAAGATTCCCATGCCTCTGGTGCATGGCATCGCGGCCCTCATTTTTGCTGTACTGGGCATCATGGCTTTGCTCAACGTCGGCAACGCCTTCAAGTAGCGTGACACGGCCGATGCCACATCGAGGCCCATTCAGTCTATTTGCATTTAACGATTGCCAATGTTAGGCTCATGAATTATTTGCAGACCGAAAAGCCTCGATCAGACAATGAAAAGCAAAATTGACCTCGTTGAGCCCGAGACCAAGTCTTTGAACCGCCGTTACGGCGGCATGTCGGCCGAAGAGCGCAGTGAACAACGGCGTCAGAAACTGCTGGATGCATCCATTGAGGTCTTCGGAACCCTGGGCTTGCGCAAGGCCACCATGCGAGACATCTGCAATGAGGCTCGCATTGCCGAGCGTTATTTTTCAGAGCATTTTGCCAGCGCGTCCGAGGCATACGAGGCGGCTTTCAAGCTGATCAGCGAGCAGGCCTTGATCGCTACCGGCGTAGGCATGACCGCCGCCAGGCTCGATACACACGAGATGGCCAAGGCAGGCCTGACGGCCTTCTTCACCTTCGTGCAGCAAGACCCACGCCGCGCCCAGATCATGTTGATCGATGCCTCCAGTTACTGGCGGCACGTCACGGTCAGGACCAACCCGGAGTTGACCAAACATTCCGTGGCCTTGAAGCATTTCTGCGACCTGATCTATCCTGACCTGCCCAAGCACATCGAACTGGAGATCATTGGTGGCGCGTTGATCGGCATCTCCATCCAGAGCTGCCTGAATTGGGTACAAGGCGGATTCAAGCAACCGGTCGATGTGGTGGTCCACCACCTGCTGTTCGCTTGGGATGGCCTGGACCGTTGGTTCAAGCAAGAAATCGAAGATGCCAAGCGCACGACCACGACGGCCCCTGGCAAAGCGGCCACCAGCCCACGCACAGTCAAAAAACCAGGCAGCAAGTCAGCCGCCTGAGCTTCTTCGCAGCCGCCACGCTCACGCCGTCATTTGCTGGCGGCAGCGTCCCGGACCTTGAGCGCATCAGCCAGTCGTTTGGCTTCTTGCGCGGCCATCGCCTGATCGCCACTCACATCGGGCAACAGGGATTCCTGAAGCTTCTTGGCTTCGGGCTCCTCCATGTCCTGATCGATGACGCGTTGAGGGATGTCTTCCAGCAGTTGTTTGGCCAAGGTCTGACGCTTGGCCAGGTCCGCTGATTTCGACAGGGATTGCCAGAGTTCAAGTTGCTTGTTAAAGCGCACGGAATTGACCAGGTGCGTGAGGGCCTGGTCCGGGTGCGGCTGCTGATTGGCCACGCCTTGCACCATGTCCCATTCCATTTGCGAAAGAAAAGAAGGTCGCGCCTTGACCAAGCCCTTGATTGGCGGGATCACCGGTTGGCGCTCGACTTCTTTGGCCACTTCGACCTGATCGCTCATGGCCTTGTCGGCAATGGCCTTGCTGGAGCCCTCAAGCGGAGGCATGGCGATCACCTGGGCCGAGGAGGCCGCCTCCAACGGGGCGGACGCTTGGCTCGCGTCTGACGACGATGCGGCAGGATGTTGACTCGACAAACGCCAGGCAGCGGCGATAGCAATGCCTGCGATCACCACCACGGCCATCCATTTGTATCTGGCGTTTTGGTTGATGTGGACCTGTGCCATTTTTTTAATCCTCGAAAAATCCGTACTTGGACGACATCATGAGCCATGTCCGGTACCTCTGACACTCACGTAAAAACCCGGAGGGAATCTTGCGACATCCCCCGGGAAGCTCGGAGTGAAGCAAAAAGCCCCTTGGCTTTCGCACAAGGGGCTGAGAAAGATTGAAGGGAGAAGAAGCGATCAGCCTCCGTCTGGGATCCCGTCGGCGTTGCGGTCAACGCCGATGCGCGTGCCGTTGCCAGGCGGCGCGCAAGTAAAGGTCAGTGCTGCGTTGTCCGCGCGGGCCAGCGAGAGCAGACCACTGAGGTTCACTGCGGCGTCAGAGCGGCGGTCAGAGACGAAGTTGCTGGTGGCCTTGGCATAGACCCAGCCACGTGAGGCCCCACCGACCACACCCTTGGCAACCAACTCGCATTCCGGACGCGGCGTGCTCACACCGGCACGCTGCACCAGCAGGTTCAGGCGGGCCGACACATCGCTTTGCGAGGCGTTTGTCGGCGTCACCGTCACTTGCTGACCCACGACCGAGAACAGGTCAGACGGGTAGGCCAGCACGAACTGCTCCA
>CANBUA010000188.1 GCA_947372535.1 Burkholderiales bacterium | reverse complement strand
AGGTCAAGTGCTTCGGGCGCTGGAATCTCACGCACGCCTCATCGATTGTGGTGCCCCCCCCTGCCCGCTCAACCGGTCTTGCGGCTTGGCGGGTGCGCTGGAGCAGGGGCTGAAAGCGTTCTACGACCGCATGGATGAATACACCCTGGCCGATGTGACCGGCCAGAAGACGGGTGACATCATCATCCGCATGCACCGCCAGCTCACGCACACCGCCCCCTTGTCCTGAGAATCATCGCCCTTCCTTGTCATTGCCCCTGCCTTATTTCTTGCATTTAACTTGCCACTTATAGGAATCACTGCCATGTTGTCGACCACTTCGCGCCCCTACATTGATGCCAGCGTGCCCGTGCTGCGCGAACACGGGGTGGCCATCACCCGTCACTTCTACGATGGTTTATTCACCGCCCACCCGGAGTTGCGCCACACCTTCAACATGGCCAACCAAGCCAATGGCCTGCAACAACAATCGCTGGCTGCCGCCGTGTTCGCCTATGCGGCCAACATCGACAACCCGGCCGCACTGGCACCCGTGATTGGGCGGATCGTGCACAAGCACGCCTCGGTGGGCGTCACCGCCGCGCACTACCCCATCGTGGGGCGCCACCTGCTGGGCGCCATCCAGGCCGTGCTCGGCGATGCCGCCACGCCCGAGCTGATCGCCGCCTGGGACGAGGCCTATGGCCTGCTGGCCAACACCTTGATCGAGGCCGAAGCCGCCTTGCATGCAGACAAAGGCAGCCAGCCGGGCGAGTTGATCACCGTCAGCGTCAAAGCCGTGCGCCAGGAAAGCGATGAGGTGATCTCCTACTACCTAGAGGCGCCCGGCGGCGGATCGCCAGGGGCCTTCCTGCCTGGTCAGTACACATCGGTGGCGGCCCAATTGGGCGAGTCGGGCGAATTGAGCGAGCTCCGGCAGTTGCGCCAGTACAGCCTCTCGGACGCACCCCATCAGCCGTGGTGGCGCATCAGCGTCAAGCGCGAAGACGCATGGGGTGAATTGCCGGCTGGGCAAATGTCGCAGCACCTGCATGCACAACTGCGGCCTGGCGACAAGCTGCAGGTCAGCCCGGCATTTGGCGATTTCGCGCCCAAGCTGGATCAGCCCCGCGGCATCGCACTGATCTCGGCCGGGATCGGCATCACACCCATGGTGTCGGTGCTCAATGCCTTGATCACAACCAATCCTCAGCGCCCTGTGCTCTTTGCCCACGCCGCGCGCGATGGCGCTCACCACGCATTGAAGGCAGACTTGATCACAGCGCAGGCCCAGCATCCACAACTGCGCACCGTGGTGTGCTACGAATCACCGCAAGCCACCGACACCCAGGGCATCGACTTCCAGGCCAGCGGACGCCTCGACCTGGCCCAGGTGCTGCGCCCCGAAGACCTGGACAGCGAGTTCTACCTGTGCGGCCCCATCGGTTTCATGCAGGCGCAGTGGCATGCGCTGCTCAAGGCCGGCGTGTCTGCGGCGCGGATTCACCGCGAGGTTTTCGGGCCCGAACTGCTCGATCACCTGCTTTGATCGAATTCGGGAGGCCCGGTGTGGCGCATACTGTGCGGGTAACCACCCGCCCCGAAAGACCAGATGATTCGCATCGAACTGCGAGTGGACCTGACGTACCAGATCGACCCTCACGGCGCCGACTTCATCTTCAACGTCCACGCCGCCAACACCGCTTCCCAGTTCGTCACCGAGGAGCGCCTGATCCTCAGCCAGCCCATCACTGGGCGCATCGACACCGACCCGGCCACGCGCAACCGCTACCTGCGCCTGCGCGCCAATCCAGGTCAGCTCGATGTGTCCTATGCGGCCACGATCAGCCTCAATCACCACCGGGCCGACCCCGCGCAGATTGCTGAAATCCCGATTCAGTACCTGCCGACGGAGGTGTTGCCTTACATCTACCCCAGCCGGTACTGCCAAGCCGACCAGTTCGTGCAGCTGGCCATGCGCGAGTTCGGCAGCTTGCCGCAGGGCTATTCACGCGTGGTGGCCATCCAGGACTGGGTGCGCAAGCAGGTCACCTTTGCCTCCAACACCTCCAACAGCAATACCTCGGCCGTCGAGACCTTGCTTCACCGCGTGGGCGTTTGCCGTGATTTTGCGCATTTGATGATTGCGCTGTGCCGCGCGGTCAACATCCCGGCCCGTTGCACCACCGGCACCGATTTCGGCGCAGACCCAGCCTTGGGGCCACCGGATTTCCACGCCTATGTGGAGGTCTACCTGGGCCACCGCTGGTACATGTTCGACCCATCCGGCACGGCGATCCCGTCCGGCATGGTGCGCATCGGCACGGGCCGTGACGCGGCCGATGTGGCCTTCGCGACGATCTTCGGCGGTGTCACGGCGCAAGCGCCCATGATCATGGCCACGGCCATCGTGGACGAGGCCCAGGGCATCGTCGCGCCCGTGCGTGACGGCGATGCCTTGTCGACGGATGCGGCCGCCCTCTGGCTGACGGCCCCAACGCTTTAAGCGGCAGCAGCGCTGGCCTGGATCACCGTGCCGGCGCCGGCTTGAGCCTCAGGCACGAAGTTCAAGCACAGGGCTGCACTCATGGCCAAGGCCAGCAAGCCACCCACCAGCTTGCAAAGCCGTGAATGACGAGCGCTTTCGCTTGATGTCGTTTTTGCCATGGTCCTTTGCCCTCATCGAAGCACGTCGGATGGGCAACCAGCGCAAAGCGGTTGCTCGGTGCAATTGTCTTTTTTGTAGCAATCTGAAGGCATCCGAAAAAACCCTGAACTCCGGCCGTTGAATGCCCCTCATTCATACGCAACTCATTCGGCAGGCAAGCTGCATCGGATAATCCCGGGATGTCATCTGCCACCCAGAACCTGCCCGCACTCATCCTGGCCGCTGGCCGTGGCGAGCGCATGCGCCCACTGACCGACCACACGCCCAAGCCTCTGCTGACCGTGCATGGGCAGGCGCTGATCGAATGGCATCTCCAGGCCCTCGCCCGTGATGGCGTCAAGGAGGTGGTGATCAACACCGCCCATCTGGAGGCGCAATTCCCCGCCGTGCTGGGCAACGGCGCGCGTTGGGGCCTGCAGATCCGCTATTCGATGGAGGCGCGCGACCATGGCGGCGCCTTGGAGACCGCTGGCGGCATGGCCAAGGCCTTGCCCTGGCTGGGCGAGGCCTTCTGGCTGGTGGCAGGCGATGTCTTCGTGCCGGGCTTTCGTTTCCTGCGGTCCAAGGCCAAGGCCTTCCTGGACGGTCAGGACAACGGCCACCTTTGGTTGGTCGGCAATCCAGCGCATCACCCGATGGGTGATTTCGCCTTGACGGCCGCAGGGCGCGTTCAACACCGCAGCCCGCAGGATCCGCCAGGATTGACGTATTCGACGATCGGGCTGTATCGCCCGGCCATGGTCGATCAGGTGCCCGTGGGCGGCAAGGCGGCCTTGCGCCCCAGCCTGGACCGCGCCATCGAAGCCGGGCGCTTGTCGGGCGAGCGCTACGACGGGCCTTGGACAGATGTAGGCACCGTCCAAAGGTTAGAGGAGATCAACCAGGCACCACTGCCGGACCTGCCACGCGCATGATTTCAGCATCGCCCATTCATGGTCTGCACTTGACGGCCGACCTGTCCGGTTGCCCGGCCAGCCATCCCTGGATGACGCAGGTGGCTGTTTTGCGACAGGCTTGCATCGACCAAGTCACCCAGGCCGGCTTGCGGGCCGTGGGCGATTGCTTCCATCAATTCCCATCCTCCGGGCCGGGTCAGGCAGGCGGGGTGACGGGCATGGTGCTGCTGGCCGAATCGCACCTGGCCGTGCACACCTGGCCCGAAAGTGGGCATGTCACGCTCGACGTCTTCGTGTGCAATGTGGGCCAGGACAACAGCGCGCGTGCGCAGGCGCTGATGGACCACCTCATCGCTGGTTTCGAGGCCGGCACCTGCCACCGTCAAGCCGTGCGCCGAGGCGCAGCGCTCACCGCCAGCACCTGACGCGCAGCCCTCACGCCATGCGTGAAGGCCTCTTCGAACACCGAGTAAGCCGACAAATCGCTGTGCGCGAAATGCAGCCGCCCCTGGGCTTGCCACAGCGCCTGCAAGCCAGGGTGGCTGCGCAGGCCCGGCACCGGGATGACCATGCCATGGCCCCAGCGCATCAGGTCCATGCGCTGGACCAGGTCGGGCAGATCGGGCTGGATGCGGGCCATGTCGGCCAAGACCCGGCGTGCCCACGTCTGCCAGGGCTGGTTCAAGAGGTCCTCGCGATGCGCCTTGATGGATGCCGGCCCTTGCCCGCCCAATGCCCAATAGTGTGTGAACACGCGTTGCCCCACCACCGGGCTCAAGCTCTGGTGCTGCGCATTCACATAGCCCAGCGAAGGCTGGGGCAGATCGGGCACACCCTGCGAGGTGTAGAGCACGTTGTCCCACGACAGCGGCGCGCCCGGCCTGGCCAGGGGCGCGCCACTGAGCAGCAGGTTGGTGACCAGCCAGGGCGCTTGACGCAACAGCGACTGCACCGCCATCAAGGGCGCAGGCACGGCGTCCAGCAAACGACGGCCGACCCACAGAGGCATGGCCATGATCACTTGCTTGGCCGCCCACCGTTCGATGCGCTGTCGGCTCACAGACCAGGTGTCGATCCACACCTCGTGCCGCTGCGGCATCACGCGCAGAGCCACCTGGCCGCCATGCACCCGCCCTTTTAAGGGCCGCGCCAGCAACTGCACGAGGTGGTCGTTGCCCTCGGGCCAGGTCAGCACGGCATCTGGCGCGTCGTGCGCGTTGGCCTCCGAACCCAACATGTGGCGGCTGGCGAAGTACTGAATGCCCGCCCAGGCCGACACCGATGCCAAAGCCGCGCCGTAGTCATCGCGGCAGGCGTAGTCCAACACCCAACGCAAGGCGGGCGAGGTGTAGCCACGCGCGTCCAGCCATTGCGCGAAGGTCTGCTGGTCCAGCGCCGTGAGCGCAGAGGTCCAAGGCTGTTGCATGGTCGGCATGGCAAAGGACTGGGCCTTGGCAAGCTGGGCCACCTCAGCTTCGAAACGCCGGACCTGCACGAGCGTGGCCTTGTCTTGCGCGTCGAAAGGCAGCAACCCCTCCTGCCATTGTCCCGGCCAAGGCCCTTGCGCCGGTTGATTGGTCGGGCGGAACAATCGCTCTTGCGGGCTGTGGCACAGGTGGCGCTCATCGCCCCGCCATCGCCCTTGCTCCCGGCGGATGAGGCCGACCTGCTCCAGCCACTGCGCCACATCGGCCGCTTGTTCGCCCGGCACGGGCAGGTAGTGCGCACCCAAAGGACAAGGCAACCCCTGCAGGCGATGCGAACGCGCGTTGCCACCGCATTGGTCTTCCAAGTCCAGCACGGCCAGATCATCCAGGCCCGCCTGATCCAAATGTTGAGCCGCCGCCAGACCTGCGATGCCGGCACCGATCACCAAGGTGTGCACCCGCTTCAAAGGCCCATCGCCCTGAGCCCGTGAGGCGGATGTGCCTGGCCGCCCTGCGCCCAGCCGGCCATCACGCCAGGCATGGGCGCGCTCGACCTGCGGCCCCAGCCATTGCCCCTGGATGCGATCAGGTAAAGGCCGGGCCGCGTCCCAAGCGGCATGCGCCGGTTTGCAACCACTCAAGCCCAGCGTAGCCGTAGCGGCTGTGGCCTGCACCAACCAGTCGCGACGCGCCTGCTTCATTCGTGCACCTTGCCCCATTCTTCTTCGAAGGTGTGCACCAGCAACTGATTGCTCAAGCGATTGGGCTCAGCGCTGAGCCGCGCCATGTCCGGCGGGAAATCGAACAAGGCGGGCAGGCTTTGCGGCGTGATGAAGCGCAAGCCGCTTGGTACGACAGAAGGCATCCGCCAGGGCCGATGGTGGGCCAGCACGAAGCCCCATTCACCAAAGCTGGGCACGTGGGCGTGATAGGGCGTGGCCTGCCAACCCACGGCTTCGACCGTGCTCACCACGGTCCAGAAGCTTTTGCGCGCAATCAAGGGTGAGGTGGTCTGGATCACCGCATAACCCGAGGCCGCCAAGTGCTGCGCCAACAGGGCATAGAAGGTGGTGGTGTAGAGCTTGCCGATGGCGTGGTTGGTCGGGTCGGGGAAGTCCACGATGATGACGTCGAAGGTCTCGTCATGCTGGCCCAGCCAGGTGAAGGCATCGGCATTGATCACCTGGACCTTGGGCGATCGCAGCGAGCCCTGGTTCAGGCGCACCAGGCGATCCTCGTGGCTGAACAAGCGCGTCATGGCCGGGTCCAATTCGACCAGGGTGACCTGCTGCACCGACGGGTACTTGAGCACCTCGCGCACCGCCATGCCATCGCCCCCGCCAAGCACCAGCACGCGCTGGGGTGCGCCATGGGCGCTCATGGCCGGGTGCACCAGGGCCTCGTGGTAGCGGTACTCATCCTTGGAGGCGAACTGCAGGTTGCCGTTGAGGTAAAGCCGCGTGCCCTGCCCGTTTTGGGTGATGACGATGCGCTGGTAGGGCGTGTCCTCGCGCAGCACGACGCCGGCGCCATAGAAGCGGTCTTCGGCCCAGGTGGTCAGCGGCGGCGCACCCACCATGGCCGCGCTCAACACCAGCATCACCAGCGCGCAGGCCCACGCATGGCTGCCCCAGGCCCGCAACTCATCTCTGAACAGCACCAAGGCCCAGGCGGCTACCGCTGCATTGAGCAGCCCAAAGAGCACACCGGTGCGCACCACACCCAAGTGCGGCACCAGCAGCAAAGGAAAGGCCAGAGACACCACCAGCGCGCCCAGGTAATCGAAGGTCAGCACCTCGGAGACCAGATCCTTGAGCGCATAACGCCGGCTGAAGTGGCGCTTGAGGATGCGCATCACCAGCGGGATCTCCAACCCCACCAGCGTACCGATCAGAAAGACCAGGCCATAGAGCAAGGCCCGGAAAGGCGCCTCCGACCCGACCGGCAAGGTGGCATGCGCCGCGAACAGCGCCGCCGGCATCAACCCGCCGAACAAGCCCACCATCAGCTCGATGCGCAGGAAATGCGCCACCAGTTGCCGCACCAGGTAGCGCGACAGCCACGAGCCCACACCCATGGCGAACAGGTAGGTGCCAATCACCGTGGAGAACTGGAGGATGGAATCGCCCAGCAGGTAACTGGCCAGTGCGCCCGCCGCCAGTTCGTAGACCAGCCCGCAGGCCGCCACCACGAAGACTGAGCCCAGCAACAGGCCCTCGGCCGGACGCAGGCGCTCGCGCCTTGGCGGCTCGCTCAACATCCGCCCATCCGGCGCATCGTCCACGCGTTCACCGCCCACGCGCATCAGCCATGGATGGCGGCCGAAACGATCAGCCCGATGGACAGGCACATGGCCGCCACCACGATGGCCAGCGCCAGGTTCTGTTTCTCGACGATCTCGCGCCACAGGTCATAGGGCGTGATCTTGTCGACGATGACAAAGCACAGCCAGAACAAGACCACACCAATCAAGGCAAACGCGATCGACCCGACGAACACGCCGGGCTGGAGCCATTGCAGTTCAAACATCCGCTTCTCCTTGAGTCAATCAATCAAACATCATTTGTGGAAGCCGCCGCTGCTGTAGCCACCATAGGAGCTTCCGCCGTTGCTGCCACCGTAATAGCCGCCACCGCCTGCGCGACGGCTGCACTGCTGGTACTCCACGCTGCCCTGGCCATAGGTGTCTCGCACCTGGCGGCAATCATCGTCGCACCGGGTCAGGATCACGATGACCAGGATGATCACCACGATCAACGCCAGCTTGCCCGCCCAGCCCGGCAGTTGCTCTGCGCCGCTCCAGGGTTTGACGTCCCGCTCGAAACGCGCTTTGGGCTCCTGGCTCAAACCAAAGGCTTTCATGACGGCATCGGCAGGGAGCGTCTTGCCAGCCGACCAAGTGATTTCGCCCGGCGATTGCTCGCGGCTGAGGCGGCGGTCGCGCTGATCGCCCGTGCCGATGTAGTCGGCCACCTCGCTGCGTTGATCGCGCGTCACCTGCCAGTAGAACTCGCCCAGCACGTAGGTGGTCCTGGCCCGGTAGGTGTATTGCTCACGGTAGTCAGCACCTTGGTAACTGGCCTTGCCGCGCCCAGGCAGCGACGGCACGCCTGTGATGGGCCGCACCACGCTCCACCCATCCTCGGCATCGACCAGGAAGGCAAAGCCGCGCTGGCGGTTGTAGAGCAGGTATTCGCGCCAAAATGTGGTCTCGTCGTCGCTGCCCGGCGCAGGCACATCGCAGCGCTCCTGGTAGCCCACGACCTGCCAGTCGCCCACCTGGCCATCGACCAGCAGGCGCCCGGTCGTGCCCATGGGCACCAGGGGTGCATCACCGTTGTCCTGCTGGTAGTGCGCCAGCGCCTGGCCCAAGCCACCGCTGATGTCGACCACGCTGCGGCAGGACTCGCAGGTGATCGATTTGCTGCTGTCCAACCTGGGCGTCAAGGCCGCGCCGCAGTTGGGGCAAGACATGCCCTGACCGGCCACCTTGCCCTGCGAAGGCTGGCTGACATCGTCCAGGCCGGTCAATTCAAGTGCTGCAAAGGTCACCGAGCGCCCGACATGGCGGCGAGGCGGCAGTTCGCTGAAATCCAGGCTCAACACCTCGCCCTGCGTGTTGCGCGCCTCGATCAAGCGATAGACGTTCTTGAAATCGGGCTTGAAGGCCAGTTCGCCCGCCGCGGCATGCACCCGCGCGGCCACGACCGAGCTCACCACCCAGGGCTGCTGCTCCACGATGAGGTGATCGCCCGGCGCCACCTTGGTCAAGTCGGGCAAGGCATGCTGCGCGGACTGCTCGAAGCCGATGACGTAGGCGCCGTTGTCCTCACTCAGCCAGCCCGAGCGGCCATTGTCGAAGAGCGCATGCCACTCGCTCCAGCGCCCGGCCTCGTCGGTGGCGGCGCCCCCACCGGCGGCCAGCGTGCCATAGGCGATCTGCACCCGCCCGACCAGCGAGAAGGGCTCGCCCTGATGCCGGCCGCGCGCGCCGAGCGCCAGCGGGCTGTGATCGTCGAACAGCTCGGCGCTCTGGCCGATGCGCACCAGGGCATCGCCCTGGCGCACCAGCGTGCTCTTGCAATATGAGCACACGGCCATGGGCGAGGCGCTTGACCGGAACTCGACCGGCGCACCGCAGGAGGAACAAGCCGCACGCCAGACGCGCTGGGGCGTCTGGTCAGCCGGCATCGCGGACCGGGCAAGGCATCGTCGACATCACGGGTTCAAACTGGCGGCGTGGCTTAGACCAGCTTCTTGAGCAACTCGGCCTTCTTGGACGCGAACTCATCCTCAGTGAGGATGCCGCGCGCCTTCAGATCAGCCAGCTTTTCCAGCGTGGCCATGATTTCGTCGGGCTTGAGGCCCACGGGTGCCGATTCAAGTGCCGCCGGTGCCGAGGCATGGGCAGTCCCACCACCTTGCAAGCCCTGCTGAATCGTCTGCGCCATCATCTGCCCCATGGCCAAGCCAGCACCCAGTCCAGCCGCATCGCCCGCCACGCCACCGCCGCCACCTTGCGTGGCGATGGCTGGCAAAGCCTGGGCCGTCTGGTACTGCACGAACTTGCCCATGTCGTCACCGACCATGCCCATGCCGATCTTCTGATCGAGGATCTTCTGAAGCTCCTCGGGCAA
>CANBUA010000187.1 GCA_947372535.1 Burkholderiales bacterium | reverse complement strand
CGATAAATCAACTCGCCGTGCACCTCAGACACAAACTCCCCCGGCGCATCGATGAGCACCGACTTGCCGCCGGCCTGGGCCTCGAACTGAGCATCCTCTGCGATCGCGTGAAGCAGTTCAATGACATCCACGCGAGCCGTTGGCGGAATCGCTGCACCGGCTTCCAGGCGATGCCACGTCAGCAATTCCTCGATCAGCGCGTCAAGGCGGCCGCTTTCCCGCTCGATGCGTTCAAGCATTTGATCCAGTTGCAGCGGCTGCTGCCTCAGAAGCCCGATGGCCACCTGCAATCTCGCCAGCGGCGATCGCAACTCGTGGGAGATGTCATGCAGCAAGTCACTTCTCGATTGGGTCAACACCTGCAGTTGCCCGGCCATGCGATCAAAGTCATCCGCCAGATCCACCACGTCGTTACTGCGAAAACCTGTTCGACCAGCAACGCGCGTGTCCAGATGTCCTTCGGACACCCGACCCAAGGCCCAGCTGAGCTGCATCAGTGGGCGCGACAAATACCAGGCGAGCGCCAGGCTACTGGCCATCATTGTGAATGCCACGGCAATCATCGGAACCACCGGCAGCAGGCCAAACAGCACCCACTGGTCGCCCGGCGGAGGCTTCACTCCGATCCGATGGAGATACAGCGCGAGGCCGACCATGGTCAGCGCCATGCTCAGCCACTGCACCAGGAAAAACTTCCAGAACAGACGCCCAAGGCGCCGCGATCGTGCCACGGTCAGTCCTCCAGCAACTGGTAGCCCTGACCGCGGACGCTTTGAATCCATGACTGACCGTCAGTGCGCTTGCCCAGTTTCTGCCGAATGCTGCTGATGTGCACATCAATGCGACGGTCAAACGGCCCCAAAGGTTGCCCAAAGGCTTGTACGGAAATCTCCTGCTTGGTGATCAGCTGCCCGACATGGCGTGCAAGCACCTCCAGCAAGGTGTATTCGGTGCCGGTCAACTCCAGCGGCTGATCGTGCCAGTGGGCTCGCCGGCTGCCCAGCCAGAGCGTCAGCTCGCCGGCCTTTAGCACCCGCGCGCTGCGGTTCTCGACAGCCGAATCGCGGCCATCGATGCGCCGCAAGATGGCGCGAATGCGAGCAACCAGCTCACCGGGATTGAACGGCTTGGGTACATAGTCGTCGGCGCCCATGTCGAGGCCAACGATGCGGTCAATGTTATCGCCCCGGGCGGTGAGCATCAGCACCGGCACATTGGACGTGCAGCGGATGCGCCGCAGCGCTTCGATGCCGGAAATTCTGGGCATCATGATGTCCATGACCACGACGCTGTAGTCTCCGCCCAGCGCTTGCGCTACGCCAGATTCGCCATCGTGTACCGCTTGAACCTGAAATCCTTCACGGACGAGGAACTGCGAAAGCATGGTGGTCAGGTCGACATCGTCATCGACGATCAGTACCTTACTCATCAACAATTCCCAAAGCAAAGATTTGAGTATCGAGCCGAATCAATGGCATCGGTTGGCGATTCCGGGACGTTTTACCCACCTTAACCTACACGCCACCGCGCAAGGCGCAAGGCTGGTTAGCATGGCATGAACAGGTGAGTTCAATGTTCACAACACAGTTTCGTACGATGGGGCGGCGATGCGCCTCGGCCCTGATCACGGTCACGGTCACGGTCACGGGTATTGCAGGATGCGCCATAGGCCCGACCTACCAAGCGCCTGTGCCTAGAGCCGCCGTACAGTGGCATTCGCCCTTACCGCATGGAGGCAGCCAAGCGGGTCTGGCAGACTGGTGGGCGCAGTTTGACGACCCCGCGCTGACGCAGTTGGTGGCTTGGGCAGAAGCCGAAAGCACCTCGCTCGCCCAAGCATGGGCGAGCATCGAGAAGGCGCGCGCCACGCTGACCACGGATCGCTCCGGCGCGCTCCCCAATGTGAGCGCGAACGCAAGCTCGACACGCAGTCGGCAGCAGGTCGCCGCCCAACAGGCGACGCTCAACACGGTCAGCAGCGCAGGCCTTGACGCCTCCTGGGAAGTCGATCTGTTTGGCAAATTGCGTCGCAATGCTGAAGCGGCGAGCGCCCGCATCGACGCGCGCATTGCCGACTGGCACGATGCCCGCGTGTCGCTGGCGGCCGAGGTCGCCGACACCTATGTGCAGTACCGTGCTTGTGGCTTGTTGGCACAGGCCTATGACCGAGAACTGGAGTCGCAGACCGCCACAGAGCGGGCAACCGCCGCCATGGTGCAAGCCGGGCTGAGCGCACCTGCAGACGGCGCTCTGGCACGTGCCGGTTTGGCCAGCAGCCGCTCCTCGGCGCTCAGGCAGCGCGCGAGCTGCACGCTACTGCTGAAGTCGCTCGTGTACCTGACCGGGCATGACGAGCCCGAGCTGCTCACCGCCCTGGCGGCATCCGGCCCCGCCTTGCCTCGCCCCAAGGGCTTGCGCGTGGCCGAGGTGCCAGCGCAGATGCTGAGCCAGCGCCCCGACTTGGCTTCATTGGAGCGCGAGCTGGCCGCCGCCAGTGCGGAGATCGGCGCCGCACAAGCGGACCGTTATCCCAGCTTCTCCCTGATGGGATCCATCGCCCGCGCCTCCACCTCCGGCAACGGGGGCGCCTACACAACCTGGTCCTTTGGGCCGCAGCTGTCACTGCCCTTGTTCGATGCCGGCAAACGCCAGGCGGCGGTCGACAGCGCGCAGGCCAGCTACCACAGCGCACTGGCCGGCTATCAGGCGGGCGTCCGCTCGGCCGTCAAAGAGGTCGAACAGGCGCTGGTGAATCTGGACAGCAGCACGAACCGGGCAGAAGAGTCGCGCCAAGCTGCGCAGGCGTACCGCCAATACTTCAATGCCTCCGAGGCCAACTGGCGCGCCGGAACCACCAGCCTGCTGAACCTTGAGGAAGCTAGGCGTTCGGCGCTGTCCGCGGACATCGACGACATCAACCTTCAACAGAGTCAGATCAGCTACTGGATCGCGCTGTACAAGGCGCTCGGCGGCGGCTGGACGCCCGATGCCCCGGCCATGTCGCCCCACAACGCAGCTGTTGCGCCCTTGATCAACGGCGGGCCGCTGCCTCCAAAGAACAAACCATGAGCCACACCTCGAATCAGCCTCGCCGCACCTGGGCCGCCATGGCGGCCACCGCCATGCTGCTGCTCCTGGCCGCATGCAAAGGCCAGCCAACAGAGAGCGGCGACAAAGCCTCCTCCGCTCAAGGGGCGCAGCCGCCCAGTGTCCTCACTGTCGATGTCGTCACGCCAACCAACTTGTCGTGGTCGCAGACCATCCAGGCAAATGGCACCTTGGCCGCCTGGCAAGAAGTCATTGTCAGTCCAGAAACAGGCGGACTGCGGATTTCGGAATTGCTGGTCGACGTCGGCAGCCACGTCAAGCGCGGCCAGGTGCTCGCCCGCCTGGCCGATGAGAGCCTTCAAAACGATCTGCACAAGCAGCAAGCCGCGCTTGCTCAGGCGCAAGCATCGCTGGACCAAGCCGTGTCGAACCTGCGGCGCGCCCGCATGGTCGAGACCACTGGCGGCCTGTCGGCCCAGAGCATCGAAGACTATCGGATCAAGGAAGCCACGGCACGCGCCAGCCTCGCTTCCGCGAAGGCCGACCTTGACGCCGCCGAACTGAAGCTGCGGCAGTCGCGCATCGTCGCGCCGGACGATGGTCTGGTGTCATCTCGCTCGGGCGTTCTTGGCAACGTCGTGGGCGCCGGGACTGAGCTGTTCAGGCTGGTACGGCAAGGCCGCATCGAATGGCAAGGCGAGGTCGACGCACGCCAGCTCTCGGAGATTCACGCAGGCCAGCATGCCTCGGTCACCTTGCCAGATGGCCAAGCCATTGATGGACGCGTGCGCCTTGTCGGTCCGGTGCTCAGCGCCAACACGGGACGCGCTTTGGTGTACGTGAGCCTGCCAGCGGACAGCCCCGCCAAAGTCGGCATGTTCGGCAAGGGTTCGATCGAGCTGTCCACTCACACGGCGGTGACGCTGCCGCAAACAGCCCTTGTGGCCCGTGACGGCCGCGATTACGTCTACCTCGTCGACAAAGACAGCAAGGTCAATAGCATGGTGGTTACCGTAGGCCGCCGCCAGCAACAACGGGTAGAGGTCGTTGTCGGCCTCAACGCCAATGACCGAGTCGTCGCCAGCGGCGGTGCCTTCCTTTCCGACGGGGTCAAGGTGACGGTGGCCGCCGCATCATCGCCCTCCCAGGCTGCTTCCCGCAATCCACATTGAGCAGGACTCCCCTTGAACGTCTCATCCTGGTCTATCCGCAACCCCGTCCCGGCGGTCCTGCTCTTCGTGTTGCTGACCGTCGTCGGCCTGATCGGCTTTGGCAAGCTGCAGATCCAGGATTTCCCGGACACGGATCTGCCCACCATCCAGATCGCGGCATCGCTCGAAGGCGCCGCACCGTCTCAACTGGAGACCGAGGTGGCGCGCAAGATCGAGGACAAACTGGCTTCGCTGACCAAGCTGGACCACATCACCTCCACCATCACCGATGGCTCGGTGAGCATCAGCGTCAGTTTCGACATCGACAAAAATGCCGAACAAGCGCTCAACGAGGTGCGCAACGCGGTCGATAGCGCCAAGTCGGAGCTGCCCTCAAACATGAACTCGCCGACGGTGTCCAAGGCCACTGCGGCAGCGTCATCGTTGCTGACCTACACGATCGCATCGGGGCGGCTCGACGAGCAGGACCTGTCCTGGTTCGTCGACAACGACGTCACCAAGGCCATGTTGTCCGTCAAGGGCGTCGCCCAGGTTTCCCGCGTTGGTGGTGTAGACCGCGAAGTGCATGTGGACCTGCAACCAGCGCTGATGGCCGGTCTGGGCGTGACGCCTTCGGATGTGTCGGCGCAGCTGAAGGCAGTGCAGAAGGAAAGCTCAGGCGGTCAGGGCGAACTCGGGGGCATGCGGCAATCGGTGCGCACCATCGCCACCGTGGGCAGCCCGGCCGAGATCGGTGCCATCACGCTGCCGCTTGCCGATGGCCGCACCGTGCGGCTGGACCAGGTCGCCCGCATCACCGACAACTTTGCGGACCGCTCGACGCTGGCCTTTCGGGACGGCAAGCCCGTCATTGGCTTTCAGATTACCCGCTCGAAGGGCGTCTCGGACGTCGGTGTGGCCGAGGGCGTCAGGCAAGCCATTCAGACCTTCAGCCAGGCCCATCCGGACGTGGACATCCACGAGGCCTCCAACACGGTCACGCCAATACAGGACAACTACGAAGGCTCAATGGAGCTGCTGCTCGAGGGCGCCGCGCTGGCCGTGATCGTCGTGTTCTGGTTTTTGCGTGATTGGCGCGCCACTCTGATCTGTGCTGCAGCCCTGCCCCTGTCCATCGTGCCGGCCTTCCTGGCCATGTGGCTGCTGGATTACTCGCTCAACACGATCACCTTGCTGGCACTGTCGCTGGTGGTGGGCGTGCTGGTGGACGATGCGATCGTGGAGATCGAGAACATCGAGCGCCACCTGATGATGGGCAAGACGCCGTACGAGGCCGCGATGGAGGCGGCCGACGAGATCGGCATGGCCGTGATCGCCACCACCTTCACCCTGGTGGCCGTGTTCCTGCCGACCGCCTTCATGGGCGGCATTCCGGGCAAGTTCTTCCGGCAGTTCGGCATCGTCGCCTCAGTGGCCGTGCTGGCCTCATTGCTCGTGGCCCGCCTGTTGACGCCCATGATGGCCGCCTACTTGCTCAAGCCGAAGAAGCCCGGGCAACATGAGGCGTCCTCTGACGGCCCCATCATGACGCGCTATTTGGGATGGGTACACACCGGCCAGCGCCGCCGCAAGGCCACCATGCTGGGCACCCTGGTCTTTTTCGTGCTGGCGATGCTGGTCATCCCTTTCCTTCCGACAGGTTTTCTCCCTGCGCAAGACAATGCGCGGACCAGCGTGACCGTCAAGATGCAGCCGGGCTCGACGCTGGAGACCACCTCGGCCACCGCGCAGCGCGCGGCCCAATTGCTCAAACAATTGCCGGAGGTCAAGAGCGTGCTCGTCTCGGCAGGCGTGGCCTCCACCGGCAGTGGCATGGGTGCCACCTCGGCCACGGACCTCACCAGCGCGACGCTGACCGTGGATCTGGTGGCCCGAGGTGATCGCCAACTCAAGCAATCAGGGGTTGAGGCCAAGATGCGGAACGTGCTGCGCGATTTGCCCGGCGCCCGCATCTCTGTCGGCGGTGGCAACAGCGGCGAATCGTTGGAGCTGACACTGGCCAGCGACGATCCCGATGCACTGTCCCGAGCGGCGGCACAGGCAGAGCCGCAACTGCGCACCCTCAAGGGCATTGGCAACGTCACCTCCAGCGCTGCCCTGCAGCGGCCCGAGATCCAGGTTCGGCCTGACAGTGCGCGCGCCGCTGCACTGGGCGTCACGTCGGAATCGCTCGCCAACGCAGTACGGCTGGCCACCTACGGCGACTACGCGATCATGCTGCCCAAGTTGAACCTGCCGCAGCGGCAGATCAGCATCCGGGTCAGGCTGGATCCGAGCGTGCGAGAAGACCTGGCGGCCGTGGGACAACTGCGCGTCGCCGGGTCCAGGGGAGCCGTCAGTCTGGCCTCGGTGGCCGACATCTCGATCGGCAGTGGCCCTTCCCAAATCGACCGCATCGATCGCTCCCGCAACGTCACATTGAAGGTGGAGCTGAACGGCCGCACCATCGGCGAGGTGCAGCGTGAAGCCATGGCTCTGCCAGCGCTGCGGTCACTCCCAGGCGGCGTGCATTTTGTCGACCAGGGCGAGCTGCAGCGCATGTCCGAGCTCTTCTCAAGCTTCGGCACCGCCATGGCCATCGGCATTTTCTGCATCTACGCGGTGCTGGTGCTGCTGTTCCACGATTTCTTGCAGCCCGCCACCATCCTCAGCGCCCTGCCCTTGGCCCTGGGCGGCGCACTGATCTCGCTGTGGTTGACCGGCCAATCTTTTTCGATGCCCGTGGTGATTGGCGTGCTGATGCTGATGGGCATTGTGACGAAGAACTCGATCTTGCTGGTCGAATACGCGATCATGGCTCGGCGTGAGCTGGGCATGTCGCGGTACGAGGCGATCGTCGACGCCTGTCACAAGCGTGCCCGCCCGATCGTGATGACGACCATCGCGATGGGCGCCGGCATGATGCCCAACGCGCTGGGCATGGGGGCTGAGCCCAGCTTCCGCCAGCCCATGGCCATCGTTGTGATTGGCGGGCTCTTGACATCCACGGCGCTGAGCTTGCTCGTCGTGCCCGTCGTCTTCACCTATGTCGATGACTTGCTGGTTTGGGGGCGCAAGCGTCTCGGAATGAGACCAAGCGCCGCAACGGCAGCGATCTCCGCGTCATCTCTTTGAAGACCCGAATTGTTGTCATCAAACTGAGTTGGCGCCATGCTGCCTGCCGGCTCATTTGCGTTCGCGTTCAGGCGGCGTCACCTCGGCTGGGTTGTTCCATGTTTGACGTGGGATCACCGCACTGGCGCCGCTGAGTTGCAATTTGGCAGCCGACAGGACGTTCTGCATGGCAGACGTCAGCAGCTTGTGGGCGGTGGGGCTCTCAGGCTGCGATCGGGCGTTGCGCTCTTCCAGGTCGTGCCGCGGCAAAATAATGGGAAATGCAGCACCTTTGAGTGGCCCGCCCTCTTTCGACTCATGGCGGTAGTGAACTGGCATGCGTTTGGCGGAGGGCTGGTACGTGACGTCATCGCCCGTCCAGCGCAAAGCCAATGCACGACGACGGCGCGTGCGTGAGGTATTGCCGTAGGAGCCGTGCAAAGTCAGTGGGTGGAACATCAAGATGTCGCCCGGCTCCATGTCCCAGTGCAGCAATTCATACTTGTCCAGGTTGGCGTTGATGTCCGGGATGTCGTCCATCTTCTCGTCGATGATCGCTGCGACATAGTCGGGCGACAACGCCTTGAACCGCTGCGGCCACTTGTGTGAGCCCTTGACATAGAGCAGCCCACTGTTGTCCTTGTTGACCTTGTCAAGTGGAATCCAGAAGGAGGTGATCTGCTCGCCTCGGATGGGCCAAAAGCTCAGGTCCTGGTGCCAGGGCGTAGGCGCGTCCGTTCCGGGTTCCTTGACGAACATCTGATCGTAGAAAAAGCGAACCTCTTTCGATTGCATCAGGTCTTGGGCCCAGCGCGCGAAGGGGCCGTAGTAGATCAAGTCGCGCAAGACATCGATGCGCTTCCACAGGAAGATGTCCATCTTGTAACCCTCGACCTTTCTTGACATGAACTTGCCGAGGAGGGATTGCTCACGGATCGCGTTGTCAAGGCCTTCTTCGACCATGGCAACCCAGTTGGGCTCAAGGGCTTGGCGCAGCATGATCACGCCATCTTCGTCATAACGGCGGATCTCTTCGGCGGTCAGCGTGCGGATGGGATAGGCGGGCAAACTCATGTGAACCTCATTCATAACTGATGATTTAATCAACTATGATTTATAAATCACACCGATCAAATGGTGTAAACCCTTGCGCCAGTCGAAAGGCCGAGTCCCGGTGCTAGGGTGGTAGGCTTGAAGCCATGAATGCCTGCAGAAATCACCATGCCGCCCCTTGAAAAAGCGCGCACAGCCCAACGTCCACATGGTCAGAACAGCGATGCAGCCGCGCCTTCACTTGATCCAAAGCCACAGCGTGGCGCCAAACGCAAACGCGACACCCGCGCCAGGCTTCTGGGTGCTGCGCTGCATTTGATGGCATACCGAGGTGTGGCTGGCGTCACGATCAACGAGATCACTGAACAAGCTGACGTTGGGTTTGGGTCGTTCTACAACCACTTTGAATCGAAGGACGCCATCTATGCGGCCCTCATCGACGAGGTCATCGGCCATTTCGCCGTGGCGCTGGACAAACTGGGCGACCAGTTAACCGATCCTGCTGAAAAAATCTCAGCATCGGCCCGCTACACCATGTTGCGTGGGCATGCTGACCCAACCTGGGGAAGGTTCGTCTTTCAAACCAACTTCAGCCGTGACAGCATGAGCCATGGCCTTGGCAGGTATTTGCTGCAAGACATCGGCCATGGCGTGTCGGGTGGGCGGTTCACCGTCGGCGATTTGCCATCGGTGTACATCGCGGTCGGCAGCACGATCCTGGGTGGCTTGGCGGCCTTGTCAGACCAAGCTCCGCCCGACAATGCGCCAGACATCTTTGGCGATGCCAACGCCTTGTCAGTGCGAATCGCGGCCATCCTGCTGACCATCCTCGGTTTGACAGCAGAGGAAGCGCAGGACGTCGCCAACCGCCCTCTTCCTCATATCGAGCTGCCAGCCAACCCTTTTGCACAGGCTTGAGCCTGGCAAACATCGCTCAGGTCTTGGCCACCAGTGCTTCGATCCAGCGCGGCGCCAACCGCATCATCAACGGCAACCATCGCGTCTCGCCTGGGTAGACCTCCTCCCGCCCCTGCCTTGCAGCGGCCAGCGTCAGTTCAGCCACTTGCTCTGGCGAGATTTTCTTGCCCTGATAACCCGCCGATGCAGGCGTGTCCACGGCAGGCGGAGCGACATCGGTGATGCTCACGCCTTGCGCCCGCAACTGGCGCCGCAACGCCTTGGTGAAGCTTCGCAAACCCGCCTTGGAGGCCGAATAAACAGGCGCTCGTGTGGAAGGCGCCAAGCCATAGCCTGAACTCACCATGA
>CANBUA010000186.1 GCA_947372535.1 Burkholderiales bacterium | reverse complement strand
CACAGGGGCGAGGCGGTCCAGGCCAGGCCCAAGGCCAAGGCCAGCGCGGGGTGGTGCGTGCCGCTGGCTTGCAGAGCGATGGTCAATGCCAGCGCCAGCACGCACTCCGGCCAGTGCGCTTTGGCCATGGAGGCCAGGTCGGTGCGCGCTGAGGCCTGCACGGCGGCGCTGGTGGCCCATTGAAGCAGGTGCCGGTGGCTGACTTGCATGCGGTGCAAGGCCCGCGCGATGGCATCAATGGCCAGCATGGCGCGCTGCACCAGTTGGGCCAGCAGCCACAGGCCGCCGAAGACGGCGCGGTACAGCTCCTTGGCCGCCTGGCCGTAGAAACGCTGCCGGGCCACGGCATGGCGGCTGGGCGAGAAGCCAGCCACCGCGCCCATCAAAGGGCCGGCAGACAAGGAGGCGATCACCAGACCCAAAGCGGCCCAGGGTGAGATGCCGACGCCCGCCAGCGTGAGCAGCAGCCAGGCCAGCGAGGCCGGTGCGACCAGCGAGCGCCGCAGGTTGTCCAGCATTTTCCAGCGGTTGATGCCGCTCATGCCTTGGCCGATCGGGCCAAAGAGCACAGGCAGCAGTTGCCAATCGCCACGCGTCCAGCGGTGCACGCGCGAGGCAGCCACATCGGCATGGAAGGGCGCCTCTTCGATCAGCGTGATGTCGGTCACCGTGGCGCAGCGGGCGATCGAGCCTTCGAGCAAGTCATGGCTGAGGATGAGCCCTTCCGGCAGCCGGTGGGCCAGCACGGCCTGCACGGCCGCCACATTGAGCAGGCCCTTGCCATTGAAGCTGCCCTCGGCAAACAAATCCTGGTAGACCTCCGAGGTGGCAGCGCTGTACGGGTCGACGCCGCTCTGCCCGGCGAACAGCCAGTGAAAACGGGTGAAGTCCTTGGGCGCGGGCAGGGGCGTGACCACGCGGGGCTGCAAGATGCCATAGCCCGAGACGACCTGGCGCCCACTGTCATCCAGCCGGGGCTGGTTGTCCGGGTGCGCCGCCACGCTGACCAGCTCGCGCAGGCGGCCAGGTGGCATCTGCGTGTCGGAGTCAAGCGTGACGATGTAGCGCGTGCGCAGGGCGATGCGGGAGGCCTCACCCAGGTCGATGAACACGGGGGATGCGTCATTGAACAGGGCTGCGACCAACTGTTCGAGTTTGCCGCGCTTGCGCTCCCAGCCGATCCAGCGCTGTTCACTCTCGCTGAAGCTGCGATGGCGGTGCAGCAGGATGAAGCGCGGGGCCGCATCGGGCGCGCTCGCCGGGTGGCGTGCGTTGAGTTGGGCGACCAGCGCACTCGCCTGGGCCAGGAAGGCATCGTCGGCCTGTTGATGGGCGGTGTCGGCATCGGCCCAGTCGGTCAGCAAGGCGAACTGCGCATGCGCTTGCGGGTTGGCCAGGTGATGCAGCTCCAGCCTGTGGGCCAGCTCGTCGATGGCGGTGGTGTTCGTCAACATCGAGGGGATGACCACCATCACGCGGTGTTCGATGGGGATGCCTGCGGCCAGGGCCAGGCGGGGCAGGTGGTGCGGTTGTTTCGACTCGCTGACCAGGCGGTTGATGACGGCGATCACGGCCTCTGATGCAGGGAACACCATCAAGACGATGCCTAGCCAGGCCCAGTCGCCGCGGTGATCCCAGCTCAGCCAGGCCACCAGCGCGGCCGTGCCCAGTAACAAGGTGCCCAGGTAAGCGGGGAAGGTCCACCGCTGCCACATGGCGCGCCAGGCGAAGACCCGGGACTCGGGGACATGCAAAGCCCGTAGCAAGGCAGGGCGGCCTGGGCCTTCGAGCCAGTGGCGGGCTTGGCTCCCTTCGGCCTGCGAACTGTCGGGGTTGGCTGTGGCGGCCGCCATCAAGGCCGTCAAGGCGCTGGCCACGGCCAGTTCACCCCGTCCGCTCTGGCGGGCCAGGCGTTCGATGGCGTGCAAGGTCAGGTCACGGGTGCCCACGTGTTCGGCCGCGAACAAGGGCAGGGCCAGCATCTGCGTCATGAGCGTGCTGGTGCGCGAGACGATGTCCGGCCAATCGGCATCACCAATGGCGCGCAGCGAGGTGACCGCGTTGCTCATGCTGAGGTTGTCGGCCGTCTGGTCGGCGGTTTGCTGGCTCTGAACGCGGGCCAGGTCGAGCATGACCGATTGAAGCCACTGCGCATGCGCGGTGTCGTGGCGCGCGTTGGGCATGGCGCCACCTTCGTTCAGGCGCTGCGCCATCTGCGCCAAAAAGATCTGGTCCACGCCGCGTGGCGTCAGCCAGGCCACCAGGCTGTCGAGTGCCTCGATGCTGTAAGACGAGAGGTGATCGCAGCAACGGTTGGCCAGCTCGCGCGCGGCCTTGTGCGCGGCCAGGCGTTCGGCCAGGCGCCGCAGGTTCTCGATCAGCACGACGCGCAGGGTGGTCGGCAAGGCCCACATCTCGCTCAGCTTGAGCTCGCGGGTTTCCTGATAGGCCGTGAGGTACTGGCACAGCAGCGCTTCGTTGAAGGCGCCATCGGTGTGGGCCACGAAGGCCCAGGCCACGCCATAGACCCGCGGCAAGCCAGCCAAAGGTTCGTCCATCAGGACGGGCAGGGTTCGGAAGTAGCTGCGCGGCAGCCCTTCGTGCACGGCCTTGAGCTGGGCCTCGATCAGGTGAAAGTTGTCCAGCAGCCATTCAGCGGCGGGGCTGATGTCATAGCCGGCGGCCGCTTGCGTGGCCATGTAGCGGTGCGCCGATCGCAGCGTGCGGATGTTGTCTTGCAGGCGAGGGAAGAAGGTGATGCGCCAGCTGGTCCGCTTGGCGACCCGGTGGGTCTCGCCCAGGCTGCGGCCATGCTGGGCAAAGCGCTCCAGGCCGAAAATCTCGGAGCGGATGGGTGGCTGAAGCGCCCCATGTGAGGTGTCCAGCAAATCCACGAGCGCCTGAGGCGCGTTGGGTACCAGCCGTCGTAAATCGCGTTGGCCCACCGCTCAGGACATCATGCTGACGACGCCCGCGATCAGCGCGGTGAACATCAGCAGGGTCGTGACAAAACGAGCGGTGATGAAAGTTTGCGTGGCCTCGGCCCCGTAGCGCATGGCCAGCAGTCGAGGCCCTGTGCCTTGGCAGTGGCCCAGGTGATCGCCCAGGCTGGAGAGCTCCAGCGCGGTGGTGCCGGTGGCGGCGCCAAAGGCGGCAGTGCTCCAGATCGGGTCGTGCGCAAGGTGGTTCGTCATGGTCATCTCCATCCGGTTCAGCGTGATAGCTTCTGGTGGCAAGCCTTGAGCACAGAGGATCAGTATGGACCTCAATGTCGATCTTGTGGGGACCATGGTCTTTGACCAGCTCGTGCACTGACGGCTGGGCTGGCGTGGCGGGGAATCGAGGTCCGAAAACCGCGAGACAACGCCAAGGTGCCTGCCCATAATCTGGCGCATGACGACGCTTGATCCTTCCGTTTGCTACAACGCTCTGCTGGCCAGAGACAGCCGCCACGACGGCCAGTTTTTCACCTGCGTCAAAAGCACCGGCATCTATTGCCGGCCGGTCTGCCCGGCCCGCCCGCCCTTGTTCAAGAACTGCAGCTTCGTGCCCAGCGCGGCGGCGGCGCAAGAGGCCGGGTTCAGGCCTTGCCGGCGTTGCCGGCCAGAGACCTCACCCGGCATGGGCGCCTGGTGTGGCACGTCGGCCTCGGTGCAGCGTGCCTTGTCGTTGATCGAGATGGGCGCGCTGGACGGGGGCGATGTCAACATGCTGGCAGAGCGCTTGGGCATGGGTGACCGGCACCTGCGCCGCTTGTTCCAGGCGCACCTGGGCGCCACACCCGTGGCGGTGGCGCAGACGCGGCGCCTGCTGTTGGCCCAGCAACTCATCCATCAGACCGTGCTGCCCATGAGCGACGTGGCCCTGGCCAGCGGCTTTGGCAGCGTGCGCCGTTTCAACGAGGCGTTTCAAAAATTGCATGGCCATGCGCCGACTGAGCTCAGGCGCTTGTCACCATCGGCGCAGGCCAATGTGGCTCAACGCGGCGCGGGCATCGACCTGCTGCTGGCGTATCGGCCGCCTTATGACTGGACAGGCCTCCTCAATTTTTTGCGCCTGCGCGCCATCCCCGGTGTGGAGCTGGTGGGTGAGGAGGGCTACCGACGCATCATCGACCTTGAAGGCGTCACGGGCCGCATCGAGGTGAGCCACGTACTTGAGCGCCAGGCCTTGAAGCTGACCGTGCATGGTGCCAGGCTGACGTCCTTGCCGGCCATCATCGCCCGTGTGCGCCGCGTGTTCGACCTCGATGCCGAGCCCGTGGCCATTGAATCGGCCTTGTCGGAAGACCCCGTGCTGGCGCCGCTGGTGGCCGCGCGGCCTGGCTTGCGGGTGCCTGGTGCCTGGGATGGTTTCGAGATCGCGGTGCGCGCCATCCTGGGTCAGCAGATCACCGTGGTGGGCGCGCGGCGCCTGGCCGCTCAGTTGGTGGATGCGCTGGGGCTGCCTGTGCCCGATGACATCGCCCAACCGGGCCTGAGCCATGCCTTCCCGAGGCCGGAGCGGCTGACCCTGGAGGCTTTGTCCGTGCTTGGCATGCCGCAAGCCCGTCGTGCCTCTCTGGCATCGCTGGCCCGCGCCGTGATCGAGCACCCTCGTCTGTTCGAACGCTACGCCAGTTTGGCGCAGGCCGTTGAGCAGCTTCGCGCCTTGCCTGGGATCGGCGAATGGACGGCCCAGTACATCGCCATGCGGGCGCTGTGTGAGAGCGACGCTTTCCTGGCCGCCGATGTGGGCGTGCAGCGGGCCATGGCCATCGATGGCCTGCGACCGACCGCCCAGGCGCTGCTGCGCCACGCCGAGCAGTGGCGGCCCTGGCGCGCTTATGCGGTGCTGCACTTGTGGGCGTCCGAGGCGCCAGTGACTTCAGAGGAGAAAAATCATGCGCCTGTGGCTTGATCGCCGGACATCACCCATCGGCACCATGCTGATCCTGCTGGACGAGGCCGGGCAAGTTCGGGCCCTGGACTTCGAGGATTTCGAAGCGCGCATGCTCCGTTTGCTGCGCCTTTATCACGGCAGCCAGGTCAGCATCGAAGCGCGCCTGGTCACGCCGGCCGTGGCAGAAGCCCTTGATGCCTTTTTCGATGGCGAACTGGACCGCTTGGCCGGACTGTCGGTGGCCACGGGCGGCACGGCGTTCCAGCGCGGTGTCTGGCGGGCCTTGAGGGGCATCCCGCCCGGCCGCACCATGAGTTATGGCGAACTGGCCGTCACCTTGGGCCGTCCATCGGCCAGCCGCGCCGTGGGCATGGCCAACGGCGCCAACCCCATCGCCCTGGTGGTGCCCTGCCACCGCGTGATCGGCCAGTCTGGCGCGCTCACGGGCTATGCGGGTGGGCTCTGGCGCAAGCGCTGGCTGCTGGAACACGAGGGGCGGCACGCGCCTGGTCGTCAAGGATTTCTGACGTGATGACGCCGTGGATGCTTGCACATGCCAATGCGCAGGGCGCGGATTAGGCGCACACTCCACAGATGAACCCCATTTCGCCTGATGCCGCCCCTTCCTCAGACGTGCCGGCTTTTTCGCGGGCGCCGGAGTTCCACGAAGAGTCGGGTGCGGTCAGGTTCTGGGTGCTCATCGATGGTGCCTTGATCGGGGCCAGCATTTCACGCCAGACCTTGCATTACCGCTATCGTCCCCTGGAGCGCAATGAAGATCCGCTCCAGACCTACATGAGCTTTGCTCTTGACATCGACGAGGCCGTTCGCCGCCGGGTGGCCAAGGGATCGCGGGAACCGGTGATGCTGCGCGAGTACGACCTCGGGCAGAGTTGACCAGCAGGGCTATCATCTGCCCATGCGCCGGCTGCTCGTCATCCTTGTCATGATCCTTCTGCTTCCCTTGCGGGGTTGGGCGGGCGATGTCATGGGCGTTCAAATGGCCGCACGCGGTGCGTTGGCCCAAGTGGCGGATGACATGCCCCCGGGGTGTCCCATGCATGCGCAGGCCGGCCAAGTTCAAGCCGGGGACGATGCCGACGGCACCCAGGTGCATGGCGACATGAAAAACTGTGCGTCCTGCGGTTTGTGCATTCCCCTGCTTGCCTTGGATGTGGCTCGGCTGGATGCCGTCACGTTCGCCAGGCATCTCAAGCCCTCGATGGGCTTTGCGGGCTTCGTCAGCGCCTCCGTGGCACCGACCGTCAAGCCGCCCATTTTTTGATCTCCAAGCCCAAAGTGCGCCCGCAGTTTCTGCGGTGACATGAACTGTGGCTCGACATGAGCCATTGCTGGAGAGACATGACCATGAAGCAACTTGTGGCTTATATGGTGCTTGCTGGTGCTGTCGGGGCGGTCAATGCCGCCCCGATGGGCTTCAAGGACAGCACGATGGCCATGGGCGATTTCAGCCCGAATTGGCGAGAGTCCTGGGTCAACCATGCGTTGACGGCGCGTGATGCCGTGGGCATCGGTGGCCTGTACATGCGGTCCGATGATGAGTCCAAGACCCGAACGCTGGCGGAGGTGAACTACACGCGGCTGGTCAAGCGCTGGAATCTTCCGCACGCGCAGTCAAACGTGTGGTTCTTTGCCGGTGCCGGGTCCATTCGCGGCAACGATTTCTCCGGGAGCAGGTTGGCGCTCGCGCCGGGCGTTCAAGTGGACTACGAAACGACGCGAATCTACCTGTCTGCCACGGGTCGCCTGTACCGGGCGGAGGGGCTGAACCACGACTTCGCGGCCATCCGTGCCGGCTTTTCATTCCATGAAGTGGACTACGACCAGATTCAGCCCTGGTTCGTCATCGAGGCGCGCCGCATGCGGGGCTTGTCGGACAAGACAGAGATCACGCCCATGCTGCGCCTCATCCACAACCGTTATTTCGTCGAGTTCGGTGTCAATGACGCCAAGCAGGCTCGGGCGAATCTCATGTACATCTTTTGAAGGAACCATTGATGAAAACTCATTCACACCTGCTGGTCGCTGTGGCGCTGGCACTCGTCACCACCTCATCTTTCGCCACCACCAGCGTCAAGGTCACGGTCAACGGCATGGTCTGCGCGTTTTGTGCGCAAGGCATTGAAAAGCGGCTCTCCAAGCTGCCGGCCGCTCAGGCCGTTTACGTCGATCTGAAGCAGAAAGTGGTCGTGGTGCAAGCCAAAACCGGTCAGACCCTCGATGGCAAGGTGATCACCGCCGAGATCACGGACGCCGGCTACGACGTGACGAACCTGGAGATGGTCGAGAAATCGGTGGCCGAGGTCAAGGCGGACATGAAGGCCACGAAATGAGTGCCGATGGCATCGTCGAATCCAGGGCGAGTCTGTGGACCTCGGTGCTGAGTCTGTTCGCCAGCTCCAGCACCTTGGTGTGCTGCGCACTGCCGGCCTTGCTGGTGGCGCTGGGCGCCGGCGCGGCGCTGTCGTCGCTGGTATCAGTCTTTCCGCAGGTGGTCTGGCTCAGCGAACACAAACTCGGGCTGTTTGGGTTCGCTGCGGTGGCCATGGCCGTTAGCGGCCTGCTGCAGTGGCGCAACCGAACCGCCCCGTGCCCGACCGACCCCGCGTTGCGTCAAGCCTGCCTGACAACACGCCAGACGTCGTGGCGCTTGTATGGGTTCAGCCTGGCGGTTTACGTGGTGGGCGGTTGGTTTGCCTTTGTTCAGCCATGGCTGAGTGGCGCCTTGACGGACGGTTGACGTGCATGCCCTGCGTCCAGCCGACGCAGGGCATTCCGCGCGCAGAGGCCACCTCTCAGATGGATGGCAAATTGACCCGTTGACTCAAGGCTGCAGCAGACTCACGTCGTTCGCTGTAGCGGTCCACCAAGTGGCTGGCGACATCGCGGGTGAGCAGGGTGAACTTCACCAGCTCTTCCATCACATCGACGACACGCTCGTAGTACGGCGATGGCTTCATGCGGCCCGCTTCATCGAATTCCATGAAGGCTTTGGGCACCGATGATTGATTGGGGATGGTGATCATCCGCATCCACCGACCCAGAATGCGCATCTGGTTGACGGCATTGAACGACTGCGAACCGCCAGACACTTCCATCACCGCCAAGGTCTTGCCTTGGGTCGGCCGCACCGAACCAACACTCAGTGGAATCCAGTCGATCTGCGCTTTCATGATGCCGGTCATGGCGCCATGCCGTTCAGGCGAGCACCAGACCATGCCCTCGGCCCACTGAGCGAGCGCCCTCAATTCCTGAACCTTGGGATGAGTGTCCGGGACCGAGTCTGGCAATGGCAAGTCGGTCGGGTCAAAGATTCTCACCTCGCCACCCATGGCTTCGAGCAGGCGCGCCGCCTCCAAGGTCAGCAGCTTGCTGTAGGACCGTTCACGCAAAGAGCCGTACAACAACAGGAAGCGCGGTGAGTGTGCCGACTTCGCTGCGCCTTGCAGAGCTTCGTTGGACGGGGCGTTGAATGACAATGGATCAATGTTGGGCAGGCTCATGGTCTCTGGGCTCCCTGCTCGTACCAGCCCTTGCTCTGATTGACGACACGCACCACCAGCAGCATGACAGGCACTTCAATCAGCACACCGACCACGGTGGCCAGCGCAGCGCCCGACTCGAAGCCGAACAGGCTGATGGCGGCCGCCACGGCCAACTCGAAGAAATTGCTGGCACCAATCAAGGCCGAAGGGCAAGCCACGTCATGGGATTCGCCCAGGCGGCGATTGAGCCAATAGGCCAAGGCCGAGTTAAAAATGACCTGAAGCAGGATGGGCACTGCCAGCAATGCGATGACCAGTGGCTTTTGGATGATGGCCTTGCCCTGGAAGGCAAACAAAAGTACCAGCGTCGCCAACAGTGCGGTGATGGACCAAGGGCCGATCTTCGCCAATGCCATGTCGAATGCAGCGGGACCTCGGGCGAGAAGCACTCTGCGCAGCACCTGCGCCAAGATCACCGGCATCACGATGTACAGAACCACCGAGGTGATCAAGGTGTCCCAAGGCACGATGATCGACGACATGCCCAGCAGCAAGGCCACGATGGGTGCGAACGCGAACACCATGATGGCGTCGTTCAGGGCCACCTGCGACAAGGTGAACAAGGGATGGCCGCCGGTCAGCCGGCTCCAGACGAACACCATCGCTGTACAGGGTGCCGCCGCCAGGAGGATCAGGCCCGCGATGTAGCTGTCCAATTGGTCAGCAGGCAGGTACGGCGCAAACAGATGACGCACGAACACCCAAGCCAACAGCGCCATCGAAAACGGCTTGACCGCCCAGTTCACAAACAGTGTGACCCCGATGCCTCTCCAGTGCTGGCTGACTTGGGTCAAGCTGGCAAAGTCCACTTTCAGCAGCATCGGGATGATCATCACCCAGATCAGCAGACCCACCGGCAGGTTGACCTTGGCAAGCTCCATGCGACCGATGGCCTGGAACACGTCAGGCAGCAACTGGCCCAAGGCGATGCCGACGACGATGCACAAAAAGACCCACACCGTCAGATAGCGTTCGAACACGCTCATGGGTGTGGGACTCGCCTCACGGGGCGGGGAAGTTGCCGTAGTCATGTGGCCTCAGTTCTGAGAGATGTTGGTCAAGGCCTGCTGCAGAGCGCCCTGATCCAGGGTGTCCAAAGGCAGGGCCAGCAACTGAAGCATCCGGTAGCCAATGGCTTGGCGCGTCAGCTCAAAGGCAAGCCGCTTGCCTTCATCACCACCCACAGCGTTGGAAGGGTCTGGGTAGCCCCAATGCGTCTTCACCGGGCTGCCAGGCCAATAAGGGCAGGTCTCCGACGCGGCGCTGTCGCAAACGGTGATCACGATGTGGACCTGAGGGGCGCCATCGACCACGAACTCATCCCAGCTCTTGCTCCGGTAGCC
>CANBUA010000185.1 GCA_947372535.1 Burkholderiales bacterium | reverse complement strand
GCGGCATCGCCCTTGTGGCCGATCTGCACGCCTTGCGGCCCGATGGATTGCACCGCCAGCTCACCGTCGATGGCCTGGCCGGACCTGAAAGCCTGGGACGGTTTGCCATCGACCACGATCAAGGCCACGCCGCCAGCGCCTTGTTGGCGAGGGGCCATGATGCCCAGCAACTGCAAGCGTGCCGCCAACGAGGACTGCGCGGTGGGATCGGGTTCATTGCTCACGACGGCCGGACCCGTCAGCAACTTGGTGAAATCGCCTCGCGGGGTGCTCGTCATGGCCACCGAACTGGTGCCGGGCGGCACGGCCACGGGCTTGGCAAACCAGCGAAGCCCCCAATAAGCCACACTGGCGGCCACAAAGGCCCAGACGAACAAAGCGAGGATGCGAGATACCATGGTGGTGCACATTATCATGGCTGGGCAGGGAACCAGATGGCCGGAGATGCCCTCAACACTTCGGGTAGATCCTGCACTGCCCCTCTTGCAATGTCAGGCATGCTGGCGCCCCTTGCGTTGCCGTGTCGGCATCGGCCCTTCACCGAAGATTGAACCGATCGAGTGTTCCATGAGTACCACAAACCGCTTTGTCAAAACCCTCCAGCGCGGCTTCACGCTGATCGAGCTGATGGTCGTGCTGGTCATCATTGCCTTGCTGGCGGCGCTGATCGTGCCCAATGTGCTGGACCGTGCCGATGAGGCTCGGCTCACGGCGGCCCGCACCGACGTGGGCAACATCATGCAATCGCTCAAGCTCTATCGCCTGGACAACCAGCGCTACCCCACAGCCGAACAAGGCCTGCAGGCCCTGGTCACCAAGCCCACGGCCAGCCCGGTGCCAGCGAACTGGAAGACCTACCTCGAAAAGCTCCCCATGGACCCATGGGGCCACCCTTATCAATACGTCAACCCGGGCGTGAAGGGCGATGTCGATGTGTTCAGCTTCGGGCCCGATGGTCAATCTGGCGGCGAAGGCAAGGATGCTGACATCGGTTCCTGGCAGTAAGCGGCAGGGCGGCTTCACGCTGCTCGAACTGATGGTGGTGGTGGCGATCATCGCCATCACGACCGCCGTGGCGTCGCTGGCTTTGCCCGATCCGGCCAATTCGAGGCTGGAGCGTGAGGCTTCGCGCCTCATCGCCTTCGTGGAGTCGGCGCGGGCGGAGGCGCGTGCGGGCGGTATCACCGTGCTGTGGGTGCCGCAGGGCGCCAACGCCGAGTCCGACTATCAATTCCTGGGGCTGCCGGTTTCGATGGCGCCGTCGCTCGTCTGGATGGCGCGTGAAGTTCGCGCCGAGGTATTGGATGGGCGCAGCATCGTGCTCGGGCCCGAGCCCTACATCGGCGCGCAGGGCATCAGGCTGCGTCTGAACGACCAGTTCGTGGACATCACCACCGACGGCCTCAGCCCTTTCATGATCAACCACGGGCAAGCGCCCGATGTCGATTTGCCGGGCGAGAACAAGAACGGCCAGCCCACCGGCCAGGAAGGCGCCAGTGAGGAACCCTGAGCACCATTGCGATGGTCATCGGCGAGGCATGACCCTCATCGAGGTGCTGGTGGCCCTGGCCGTGGTGGCCATCACCTTGACGGCCGGGCTCAAGGCCGCTGGCGGGCTCACGGTCAATGCTCAGCGCCTGACAGACCTCACGCTGGCGCAATGGTGCGTCGAGAACGAGATGGTCAACCTCAAGCTCAATCGTGGTTCTTTCCCCGGGCCGGGCGACAGCGATTTTTCCTGCACCCAACTGGGGCGTGAATTGTCGGGCGTGCTGCACGTCAAGGCGGTGCCGGCCAACCCGGATTTTCGCCAGGTCGAGGCTCAGGTCATGGATGAGCACCAGCAATCCATCCTGCGCCTGACCACGGTGGTGCCGAGGTACTGATGATTCAGGCAGTGCGGCGGCAACGCGGGTTCACGCTCATCGAGGTCATGGTGGCCCTGATGATCCTGGCCATGATGTCGGCGATGGCCTGGAAAGGCATGGACGCCATTTTTCGCTCCCGTGAGGTGGCCGAGGTCAGCGTGCGGCGCACCTTGCGCCTGCAATCGGTGATGAAGCAGTGGCAGGCCGACCTCAACGCGGTGATCGACGTGCGCCTGGTGCCGGCCTTGCAGTTCGATGGCGCCACCTTGCGCATGACGCGGCGCGGCGCGGGCGGGGTGCAGGTGGTGGCCTGGGCATTGCGTTCGGGGCACTTGGTGCGCTGGGCGGGCGATCCGGTCACCAACGTGGGCTTGCTCCAGGAGCAGTGGAGCAAATCGCAGCAGTTGCAGGGCCGCGAGCCCGGCACCCTGGCCGCGCTCAAAGGGGTCGAACAATGGCAAGTGTTCTATCACAGCGGCGGCAACTGGGGCAATGCGCAGTCCACCACCGTGAGGATTCAAGTCGCCGGCGCCGCGCCGCAAACCCGCGATCCTTTGCCCAGAGGCGTGCGTTTTGTGCTGACCCTGGGCGACGAAGCAGGGTTCAAAGGCCGCATCCTGCGCGATGTGCTCGTGTCGCCGCAGCCTTTGCAGAATTGATGATGACCAGCCGCCTCCATCGCCCCATCCAGCCACGGCGGGTTGCCGCTGCCACGCAATCTGGCGCGGCCTTGCTGACCGCCATGGTCATTGTGACCCTGGTGACCACCGTGGCCGCCTCCATGCTGTGGCAGCAATGGCGATCCGTGCAGGTCGAGGCCGCCGAGCGCAGCCTCGTGCAGTCCCAGTGGATGCTGGTCGGCGCGCTGGACTATGGCCGGGCCATCCTGCGCGGCGATGACGACAAGGTCGATCACTTGGGCGAGCCCTGGGCTCTGGGCTTGGCCGAAACGCGCATCTCCAGCCTGCTGGCCGCAGACAAGGACAACACCGACGATGCGCCCGATGCCTTTCTGTCAGGCCGACTCGTGGATGCATCTGCCCGCTACAACCTCTACAACCTGTTCCAGAAGTCCTCCACCACGGGCCTGCCGCATGAGCTTGACGCCGACCAGGTGGTGGTGCTCAAGCAGTTGTGCCAGTACGCCTCGCTCTCGGCGTCCATGGCCGATGCCCTGGCCCTGGCCTTACAGCGGGCCTTGTGGGCCGCCGATGCCACAGACAACGCAGCGGTACTGGCCAAGATGGGCGGGCCATCGGCCGTCAAACAAGCGCCGTTGATTCCCCAGACCCTCGACCAACTGGTCTGGCTGGGCATCGACGCCGGCACCATCGAGCGGCTGCGGCCTTTCATCACCCTGCTGCCCGAAGACGTATTGCCTTCAACCAATGTCAACCTCAATACTGCGCCCCGCGAGGTCATCGCCTCCGTGGTGCCCAACATCGACCTGGGGCGGGCGGAGCGCCTGGTGCAGCTGCGTCAGCGCACGCCGTTTTCCGACATCAACGATGCTTTGAAGGCCTTGAACCTGCCTGCCGGCCAGACACCGCCCCCCGGTGTCGACATCAAATCCGATGCCTTTGAGGTCCAGGGCCGTCTGCGCCTTGAAAACCGGGTGCTGTCCCAGAATTACCTGGTGATGCGCCAGAACAAGAACATCACTGTGCTGCTGGAAGAGCGCGTCTCAGGCGTTCAGTCGGCTGGGAGCAACTGATTTGGCATATTCCGGCATGGGAAAGCGAGTATCAATCCTTAAAGGCGCTCTAATTCGGGGCTCCTACAATCGCCCAGTTGCTAGGCTGTTCAATTCAAGCCTGGTCCTTCACTCTTTCCGACACCCTGTCCACATAGGGGCATGAGCACACTCATCATCCAGTTGCCGGCGCATCAGCGCTTGTCGTCCGACCCCGCATCGGCAGGTGCCTTCACCAAGGCCCCTGCTGCCACGGCTCAGACGGAGTATCACTACGTCCTCACGGCCAACGGCCAGACCGCACACCATCAGGGCAAAGCCACGGCGGCCGAACTGCCCAAGGCAGACATCGTGGTGGCCGTGACGGCCCCGACGGACCTGAGCTGGCACCGCCTGCCCTTGCCCAAGGCGCCTTCTGCGCGCCTGCGCCAGGCGCTGGGTGGCCTGCTGGAAGAGTTGCTGCTGGACGATCCTGAAGATTTGCACATGGCCGTGGCCCCCAATGCCAAGGCCGGCGAGCCCACTTGGATCGCCTCCTGCAACCACACCTGGCTCATGAGCCACCTCATGGCGCTAGAGAAAGCCCGCCTGCGCGTGACCCGCGTGGTGCCAGCCGTCTGGCCCGACGAGCCGCCCACGGGTTACTTCCACGAGCTGCACGAGACCGGCGGCAGCGAACAGGAACGCGGTGCCGAGTACATGCTGACTTGGTCCACCGGAGACGGTGTGGCCACCTGGCCCCTGGCCGGCGCGATGGCCCGCCGTCTGTTGCCCGACCCCTTGCCCCCTGGCGCACGTTTCTTTGCCACGCCAGCATCTGCCGCACCGGCCGAGCGCTGGTTGGGTGGGGTCGTCCAGGCCCAGATGCAATCCGAGCACCTGCTGCAATCGGCCCGTTCGATGTGGAACCTGTTGCAGTTCGAGCTCACGCCCAACAGCAAAGGCCTGCAGGCCGTCACCGACCAGTGGCGCCAGTTCCTGAGCCCCCAATGGTTGCCGGTGCGTGTCGGCTTGGCCTGTCTGGTGGCCGCGCAAGTCATCGGCCTGAACGCCTGGGCCTGGCACCAGAGTCGCGAGCTCAAGCTTAAGCGCGCCGAGGTGACCTCGGTGCTCAAGGCGGCGCACCCGCAGCTTCAGGTGATCCTGGATGCGCCCGTGCAGATGAAGCGTGAGACCGAAACCCTGCGTGCCGCTTCCGGCCAGCCGGGCGACAACGACATGGATGCGCTGATGATGGCCGCCGCCAGTGCCTGGTCGGGCACCACGCCCGCCCGTGGCCTGAGCTACGACGGCAGCAGCCTGAGCTTGACGCCGCCCGCCAACTGGAGTCCGACGGACATCGAGCAGTTCCGCAGCCGCCTGCAAGCGGCTGGCTTCTCCGCCGAGCCCGGCAGCGATGGCCAGGTGGTCTTGCGCCGAGCCACCCGCGGCTGATGACGATGCCATCGATGAACCCCCACAATCAGGACATGGCCACATGAGCGCCCAGATGGATTCCCTCACCGCGGCCCGCAGTGAGCTTCGTGCCAAGTGGCAGACGATGGCCCCGCGCGAGCGCCAGCTCGTCACCGTCATGGCCTGGATGCTGGGCGTGGTGCTGCTCGTGATGTTGGGCGTGCGGCCTGCCCTCAAGACCCTGCAGCAGACGCCCGTGCAACTGCGCGAGGTCGATGCCACGCTGGACGACATGCGCCGCCAGGCCGACGAGGTCAAAGTGTTGCGCCAGATGCCGCCCGTGCCGCCGGCCCAGGCCGAATCCATGTTGCGCAGCGCCACCCAGCGCCTGGGCGAGGGCGTCAATCTTCGCATCCAGGGCGACCGCGTCATCGTCGCCATGACCAAGGTCTCAGGCGGCAAGCTGGCCGAGTGGCTCACCGAAATTCGCTCCGGCGCCCGGGTGCGGCCTTTGGAGGGCACGCTCAAGGAAGTCGAGGCAGGGGTCTACACCGGCACGGTGACCCTGGTGTTCAGCGGTGCTGCGGCGCCCGCTCGGTAAGGCAGCAGCCATCCATGTCTGTGCTGTCCGCCTTCAAACGCCCCGGCGACTGGAAATCCCGGTCGACACAAGCCACCTCGCGCTTCCTGGAATCGACCTTCGAGGAGGCGCGTTGGGAAAAGATGCGCCAGGCTGGTCGCCGCTGGGGCTGGTGGGGCGCCATTGTCGGTGCCCTGATCGGCCTGGTGGCGTTTGCCCCGGCCGCCTGGCTGGCGCAGATGGTGGCCGAAGGCACCTCAGGCCGTTTTTTGCTGGCCGAGGCCGAAGGCACGGTCTGGTCCGGCCATGCGGTGGCGGTGTTGACGGGCGGCCCTGGCAGCCGTGATGCCAAGGCTTTGCCCGGCCGGCTGGGCTGGCAGTTGCGCCCGGCGGGTTTCGGGCTGCGCCTGTCCTTCACCCAAGATTGCTGTCTGTCATCGCCTTTGAGCATCGTTCTCAAACCGGGCTTGGGGCGCTTCAGCGCCGAACTGGTCAGCGAAGCCCAGTCGGGCGCCATTGCGGGCCAGTGGCCTGCCGGCTGGCTGATCGGGCTTGGCACGCCCTGGAACACCTTGCAACTGACCGGCACGCTGGGTTTGCAAACCCAGGCCGTGCGCGCCGATTGGGTCAAAGGCCGCCTGAGCATCGACGGCAACCTGCAGATTACTTTGCGCGACACGGCCTCCCGCGTGACCACGCTGGATCGCCTGGGCTCCTACCGCCTGATCGTGACGGGCTCGGCCCAACCCGACGTGGCCTTGAACCTCCTGACCGAAGACGGTGCCCTGCAGCTGCAAGGCCAAGGCACCGTCGGCCCTTCGGGCATGCATTTCCATGGCGAAGCCCGAGCCAATCAGGCTGAATTGGGCGCCTTGGGCAATTTGTTGAACATCATTGGGCGTCGCATGGGCGACCGCTCTGTCATCTCGATCGGATAAGTCATGACGACCCATCCCGCGTACCCTCGCACCCGCGCCGTGACCCTGGCCACCGCCTTGGCCCTGACCTTTGGGCCCGGCGGACTCCTGCCTCTGGGGGTGGCGATGGCCGCCACCAGGCGCGGTACGGTGGCCCCGAGCAGTGCACCCGTGACGCTCAATTTCGTCAACGCCGACATCGAAGGCGTGGCGCGTGCCGTCTCGGCCATCGTGCACCGCCAGATCCTGGTCGATCCGCGTGTCAAGGGCACGGTGACGCTCTACAGCGAGCAGCCCATCTCTGCCCGTGACGCTTACCTGAACTTCCTGTCGGCCTTGCGTGGCCAGGGTTTTGCGCTGGTCGAGGTCGCCGGCCTGCTCAAGATCGTGCCTGAGGCTGATGCCAAGCTGCAGACCGGCACGGTGGAAGTGGGCAACCGAGGCACCCGCTCGGGCGATCAGGTGCTCACGCAGATCTTCAAGCTGCAATACGAGAACGTCAACAGCATGGTGACGGTGCTGCGGCCCCTGATCAGCCCCAACAACACCATCAACGCCAACCCGTCGACCAACTCGCTGGTCATCACGGATTACGCGGACAACCTCCGGCGCATCGGCTTGATCATTGCGGCCATGGACACGCCTGCCACGACGGATCTGGAGACCGTGCCGCTGCAATACGCGGTGGCGGCCGACCTGGCGCCTGTGGTGCAGCGCCTGGCCGACAGCGGCGGCGCGGCCGGTGCGGCGGGCGGCGGCGGTGGTGGCGCGACCATTTTGGTGGTGCCTGAGTCACGGAGCAACAGTTTGCTGATCCGCGCCTCCAATGGCGCGCGCATGGCCATGATCAAGAGCGTGATTCAAAAGCTGGACCGGCCCGGCGCCAACGGCCTGGGCGGCAGCGGCATCAACGTGGTCTACCTCAAGAACGCCGATGCGGTCAAACTCGCGCAGATCCTGCGCGCGGCCTTCCCGAGCGCGGGCGGCGGTAGCGGCGGGGCATCGAGCAGCAGTACCTCCGCGCCTGCACCGACGACGCCTTCGGCGTCCAACACGAACAACACGTCCTCCTCGAGTTCAACGGGTGGCCTGGGCTCGTCCGCCACCGGCTCGCCGTCCTTGTCGGCGTCGGCCGGCCCCTCCACGGGTGGTTTCGTCCAGGCCGATCCATCGACCAACTCCCTCATCATCACGGCGCCCGATGCCTTGTACCGGCAACTGCGCACCGTGATCGAGCAGCTCGATGAGCGCCGCGCACAGGTCTACATCGAGACCATGATCGTGGAAGTCAACGCTGAGAAGTTCGCCGAAGTGGGCGTGCAATGGCAAGGCTTGCTGGGCAAGCAGGGCGACAAGAACGGCCTGGCCCTGGGTACCAATTTCTCGACCAAGAACGTGCCGGGCCTGATCTCGGCCTCGACCTCCCTGGCCAGCGGTACAGCCGCGCCATCCCTGGGATCGGGCTTGAGCATCGGCGTGATCCACGATTTTGGCAACAACCAGTACGGCCTGGCCGCGCTGGCCAACTTCCTGCAGACCAAGGCCGATGGCAACATCCTGTCCACGCCCAACCTGATGGTGCTGGACAATGAAGAAGCCAAGATCATCAGCGGCGAGAACGTGCCTTTTGTGACCGGCCAGTACACCAGCAACAATTCAACGTCCGGTTCGGTCAATCCCTTCACCACGGTGGACCGCAAGGACGTGGGCCTGACCTTGCGCGTCAAACCTCAGATCGGTGAGGGTGGCACGATCCGCATGACGGTCTTCCAGGAGAAATCCGACGTCAAGGCCGGCACCGAGGACAAGCCCAACGGCCCCACGACCAGCAAGAGTTCGATCGAGACCACGGTGGTGGTCGATGACGGCACCCTGCTGGTGCTGGGCGGCCTGATCAAGGACCAGTCCAGCATCAGCCAGAGCAAGGTGCCGCTGTTGGGCGATGCGCCCTTGATCGGCCAGCTGTTCCGCAGCGAAACGCGCTCCAAGAACAAGACCAACCTGATGGTGTTTTTGCGGCCGGTGGTCATGCGCACGCAAGAGGCGAGCACGAACTTCACGCTTGGCCGCTATGAATACATGCGCCAGGAGCAACGTGAGATTGTCGCCCCCAAGACCCTCTTGCTGCCAACGGACCTGGGCGTCATGCCTTCGCTCACCATCAGCAATGGGACAGCGCTGCCGTCGATGCGTCAGCCCCTTGATGACCCCAAATCCCCTGAGCCCAACGTGATGCTGCCACCGGGCACCGTGTACGCACCACGCACCAAGGCCAACGTACCGACGGTCGCGCCACTGGCCGAGTCTGTGCCGGCGCCGCTGGGCACGGTGGATGCCGTGCCTTTGCCGCCGGCATCTGCACGCCAGAAGCCCAACTGATCTTCACAGCCACGCCCAGGACACATCGACATCATGGCTGCCCAATACCCCTTGCCCTACGCCTTCGCCAAAGGCCAGGGCCTGCTGCTGGAAAACGACGGCGACAAGACCACCTTGTGGGCCAGCGACGGCGTGGCCCTGCCGGCCTTGTCCGAGGTGATGCGCCTGTTCGTGGTCAACGCCATCGAGCATGAGTCGGCCGAAGTGCTGTCGCAGCGCATCTCCACAGCCTACGCGGGCGGTGGTGGCAGCGCGGCCGCCGTGGTCGGCGAGGTCGAAAGCGCGGTGGACCTGTCCCGCATGATGCAGGACCTGCCCGCTGTGGAAGACCTGCTCGAATCCAGCAACGACGCGCCCATCATCCGCATGCTCAACGCCTTGCTCACGCAGGCGGCGAAAGATGGCGCATCAGACATCCACATCGAGCCTTATGAGCGTTCATCGGCCGTGCGCTTTCGGGTGGACGGCACGCTGCGCGAGGTCGTGCAGCCCAACAAGGCCTTGCACGCCGCCCTGATCTCGCGCCTGAAGATCATGGCCGAGCTGGACATCTCCGAAAAACGCCTGCCGCAAGACGGCCGCATCAGCCTGCGCATCGGCGGCCGCGCGGTGGACGTGCGGGTCTCGACCCTGCCATCGGCCCACGGCGAACGCGCCGTGCTGCGGATCCTGGACAAGGGCGATGCCAACAAGTTCACGCTCGAATCGCTGGGCATGAGCGGCGAGTCGCTGGAGAAATTCAAGCGCCTGCTGCGTCAGCCTCACGGCATCGTGCTGGTCACCGGCCCCACGGGCTCGGGCAAGACCACCACGCTGTACGCGGGCCTGAGCACGGTCGATGCCTCGACCACCAATGTGCTGACGGTGGAAGACCCCATCGAATACGAGCTGCACGGCATCGGCCAGACCCAGGTCAACTCCAAGATCGAACTGACCTTCGCCAAGGCCCTGCGCGCCATCCTGCGTCAGGA
>CANBUA010000184.1 GCA_947372535.1 Burkholderiales bacterium | reverse complement strand
TGGCCAGCGCTGCGGCTGCATGATCGGCTCGCAGATGTCCGTAGTGCTTTTCGATCATGGCCACGCTGGTGCCGCTGAGTTGCGCCACGGTGAGCAAGTCGAGCCCGCCAGTCACCAGGTCGGTGATGCTGCTGTGGCGAAGGGCATAGGCCGTGATCGTGTCATCCAGGCCGGCGGCTTTGGCTGCGGCCTTGACGGGCTGTTTCCAGGAGTCCTTGTTCCAGTGCTTGCCGTCAGCTCGGGCCAGCAACGGCGCAGAAGGCAGCTTGTCCTTGGTCTGGTCGGCAAAGAATTGGGCGGTGGCGGCGGGCAACTTGATTTTTCGATCCCTGCCGGCTTTGTCTTTGCCGATGGCCAGCACCTTCAAGCGTTTGTCGAAGTTGGCCACGGTCAGGGCTGCGAGGGCACCAGGGCGCAGCGGCACGGTGGCCAAGCCGCGCAGGAATGTCGAAAGATCAGTTGGGGATGCTTCGAGCAAAGCGGTCCGTTGCTTTCGATCAAGGTAGACATCGCGGCTGGCGTCCGCGTTCTCGATCGGGCGCAGGGCGACCCGCCAGGCCATGTCCGACGTGACGGCGCCGTTGTCATGGGCGAGGTTCAGCGCAGCGCGCAACGCTGACATGTCCCTGTTGATGGTCGATGGTGCGCGGGTACGCGTGACCTTCTTCTTGGCGTGAGGGTTGATCACCACCGGCCTTTTGACCAAGCTGCGGCGCCAGGCATCCACGTGCTTGCGGTTGAGCTTGGGCAGATCGAGTGCGCTGATGGGCTCTGCGTACACGTGACGCCTGAATCTGGCCTCGATGTCGTCGGCAGCCTTGTCGCCTTTGTTGGCGCGCACGTGGGTCACGTACCGCTCACAGGCCAGTTTGACGGTGACGGTTTCGGATGAGCCGCCTTTGCCCATGTGCTCAAGCCAGGCATCAGCGGCCTTCTTGGCGGCATCGAATCGCTGAGAGGGGAGCAGTTGGTCAAAGCTGCCCAGGCTCTTGCGCGTTTGCTTGCGTGTGGCGCTGTCGTAAGCCTGCGCTATCCAGCTGCCTTCGGAGGCGGCCGACATCTTGCGAAAGCCGAGGTGACATCCGTTGGAGAGCTTTTGCCAGTAGGGCGGGCGCCGCGCCTTGAGCTTGTTGCGGGACTCGACGGTGTCAATGCGGTGGGCCATCTGTAGGGCAGTATCCTGAGGGTGTCCTAATCATCCTTGGATGTTGTCGGACAGTCAAGGACTATCTACAGAGGGAAACAGTGTCCGGGGAGGTCCCATAAAATCCGTTAACCCTGCCCTCCGAAGGCAGGGGTTGCTGGTTCGATCCCAGCCGGGCGCACCACCTGGTGCTCACAATCCGCCTTCGAACCCATGTTGCCGCCAGGCCTCGAACACCGTCACCGCCACCGCGTTGCTCAGGTTGAGGCTGCGTTGATCGGCGCGCATGGGCAGCCTGATGCGCTGGTCGGGTGGGAAGCTCTCTCGTAGAAGCGGATCCAGCCCCCGGGTCTCGCAGCCAAACACGAACCAATCTCCTTTTTGCAAGGCCAGCTCATGCAGCGGCCGGCTGCCTCGTGTGGTCATGGCCATCATGCGTGTGGCATCGGGTTGCTCGCTCTGGATGAAGGCGGCCCAATTGGCATGGCGTTTGACGCGGGCGTACTCGTGGTAATCCAGCCCGGCGCGGCGCAGCAGCTTGTCATCCATCGAAAAACCCAGCGGCTCGATGAGGTGAAGCTCGCACCCGGTGTTGGCCGCCAGGCGGATCACATTGCCCGTGTTAGGCGGGATTTCAGGCTCGACCAGGACAATGCGGAACATCGCTGATCAGTGCTCGGCGCGGGACTCGCGCAGCATCAAGGCCTGCACGGCGGCTCGGGCGTCGATTCGCCCTTCCAGCACGCTGACCACGGCTTCGGTGATGGGCATGGCCACCCCCAGGCTCTGCGCGCGTTTGAGCACGGTGGCGGCGCTGTAGACGCCTTCGGCCACGTGGCCCAGCTCGTGCAGGATGGTGGGCAGGTTTTGGCCCTTGGCCAGTTGCAGGCCCACGGTGCGGTTGCGCGAGAGATCGCCCGTGGCGGTCAGCACCAAATCACCCAGGCCGGACAGGCCCATGAAGGTGTCGGTGCGGGCGCCCAGGGCCACGCCCAGGCGCGTCATTTCCGACAAGCCCCGGGTGATCAAAGCCGCGCGGGCGTTGAGGCCCAGGCGCAGGCCATCGGCGATGCCCGTGGCGATGGCCAGCACGTTCTTGACCGCGCCGCCGACTTCGACGCCGACAGGATCCAACGAGGTGTAGATGCGCAGGCTGTCACTGTGGAAGGCACTGACGGCCTGTTCACACAAAGCGGCATCGGTGCTGGCCGCGACCAGGGCCGTGGGCTGGCCCAGGGCGACTTCGATGGCAAAACTGGGTCCTGAGAGCACACCGTGGCGGCCATGTGGGCGCGCCTCGCGGGCGATCTCGTGGCCCAGGCGGCCAGTGTTTTTCTCGAACCCCTTGCACAGCCAAAGCACGGGCGCCTGCGCGGGCACGCGGGCCAGCAGGTCGGCCAGGGCGGCCATGGGGGTGCCAATCACGACCAGGTCATCGGGGGAGGCATGCGACATGGCCTCGTCCCAGTTGGACGTGATGGTCAAAGACTCGGGCAGGTGAACCTGGCCGAGGTAGCGGTCATTGAGCCGGGTGCGGCTCAATTGCTCGGCTTGTGCCGCATCGCGTGCCCAGAGGGTGACCTGGGCGTGTCGCTGCGCGGCGCTGATGGCCAGGGCCGTGCCCCAGGCGCCTGCGCCAAGGATGGTCACATGCATGGGGCCTGGCCTCCTGCCATCAATGCAGTCAAGCGTGGCCGGCTTGGGCTTGCTGGTCCAGCTGCGACTGGTACATCGCCTGGAAGTTGACTTCCGTCAGGTGCACAGGCGGGAAGCCGGTGCGGTTGATGGCGTCGGCCACGGTGGCGCGCAGGTAGGGGTAAACGATTTGCGGGCAGGCGATCGCGATGATGGGCTGCATTTGCTCTTCGGGCACGTTGCGGATCTCGAACAGACCGGCCTGCTTGGCTTCGACCAGGAACAGGACCTTGTCGCCCAGCTTGGTGGTCACGGTGGCGCTCACGCAGATCTCGTAGATGCCTTCGACGACGTTTTCAGCGTGGATGTTCAATTGCACGTCAACGGCAGGGTTGCCTTGCTCCAGCAGGATCTGGGGCGCGTTGGGCAGCTCGACGGACAGGTCCTTCAAGTAGATGCGCTGGATGTTGAAGCTGGGCTGGTCGTTGGTCTGGTCGGTCATTTGGAATGCTCGCAGGAATCGGTGATGAACGGAAAAAAGGCCGCCCCGTCTTCGCCAGCCAGATGGCCTGGACTCAGGGTTGCCCGCAATGGGGGAATAAAATGCAGAAACGGGCTGGATTATCGCCCAGCCCGTTGTCAGTTCGATGTCGGTCGAGTCAGTGCTGACCCTTGACGGCTGACCACTTCACAAGCCCAGGCCTTTGAGTCGGGCGGCTTGTTGCACGTAGAAGGCCACAGGATCCGGCGCACCCTTGCCGATGCTGCCCCAGAGTTGGTTGACGGCATCCAGGTGGTTCCAGGGGTAGTCGTCGCGCAGGACCTTGCCCCAGTGGGCGGCGCACACAGGCACCAGGCCGTCGGACGGAACATCGACCACGGCCATGAGCGAGTCGCTCAAGTCCCACTTGTTGGTCTTGGGCTGGTTGCCGGTGACCGAGTAGTAGTAGATGCCATTGCTGGCTTGTTCGGCACCCTGGCCGCAAGCCTGGGTGGGTTGGCCGGCGGGGAAGCGGGCATTGAAGGCGGCGGTGTTGTCGGCCCAGGCCTTGAGGGCGGCGGGGTCGGTCGGCAGGTCGGCATGACCCGAGAGCCAGTCGATGGTCTTGCCCATGAACGCCACCAGCTTGGGGTTCTCGATCAGCAGCTTGCCGATCATGTCGGGGCGGCCCGTGTCGGGCAGGGTGTGCGGTGAGCTCACCGTGGTGACGCTGGCCACGAGTTCGGGCGCCACGCCAGCCACGTAGCGGGCCGTGGGGCCGCCTTGGCTGTGGCCGATCAGGTTGAACTTCTTGTAGCCCTTGGCGGCGGCCCACTCCCGCAACTGCTTGAGCAGTTGCTCGCCGCGCACATCGTTGTCATTGACCGCCGAGACCTTGGCCACCAGCACGGTGGCGCCGCTCTTGCGCAGCGCCTGTGGGATCTGGTACCAGTAGTCTGTGCCGACGATCTTGTCGAAACCGAAGAGGCCGTGGACCAGCACGATGGGGTAGGCGGTCTGGGCGGTGGTGGATGGCGTGGCCGTGGCGGCGTGGCTGGCGGCGGTGCACAGCAGTGCAGCGGCGCTCAAGGCCACGCAAGCAAGCAGATGACGGGTAGGGCGCATGGCAAATCCTGCTAATCGTTCATGAGTAGAACAATTTTGCAGGGCCAAGCCGTCGATGGGTCTTGGGGGCTACCCGAGGTCCACAAGGCTCACCGGTGTCAAAGGCCCCTCAATCGAGGGGCTGCACGGCTCAGGCGCCCAGCAAGGGCATCAATCCACCGCGCTGATCCAGGGCGATGAGTTCGTCGCAGCCGCCCACGTGGGTGGCGCCGATGAAGATCTGAGGCACGGTGCGGCGGCCGGTGATGCTGATCATCTCGTCACGCTGGGCGGCGTCCTGGTCGATCCGGATCTCATTGATTTCGGTCACGCCACGCTGTTTGAGCAACATCTTGGCGCGGATGCAGAAAGGGCAGACCTGAGTGGTGTACATCTTGACGGGCTGCATGACGAAGGCTCGAAAAAAAGGTGTGGAGGAACAGCGGCCACTCATTGTGCCGCTGAGGGCTTAACCCGGCGTGGCCCAGGGTCGGTTCTGGGCCGACCTGAGCTCATCAGGCCGGCTTGTCGTTTTTGTCGAACGGCAGGTTGGCGGCGCGCCAGGCCTTCATGCCGCCGTTGATGAGCTGGGTGCGCTCATGACCCATTTGCTTGAGCTGGCTGACGGCCTTGCCCGAGCGCAGGCCCGTGGCGCACACCACGAGCACGGGCAAGGTCTTGTTGACCGGCAGACCTTTGGTGGCGGTGGCCAGTTGATCCAGCGGGATGTTGCGCGCGCCCTTGACGTGGGCGGCAGCGAATTCCTCGGGGGTGCTGACGTCGATCACGACGGCTTTTTCGCGGTTGATCATCATCACCGCGTCTTGCGGGCTGACACCGCCGCTGGCCATGCCCTCGCGCAATTGCAGCCACAGCAGGCCGGCGCCCGATGCGGTGGCGGCGGCGATCCAGTACCAGTTCTCGGCCAGGTAGCTCATGCAGTCAACCTTTGTCAAAACCGGCGATTATAAAATCCCGCTTGTTTGCGGCGCAGGTCTTATTTTTCAGACTGTGCCGATCGATCAACCTGTGGCCGCTTCAACCCGGTCATGCATTGGATTTTTGCCATGTACAAGCTTGTCCTGATCCGCCACGGCGAATCCACCTGGAACCTCGAAAACCGCTTCACGGGCTGGACCGACGTGGACTTGACGACCACGGGCGTCGAGCAGGCCAAGCAGGCCGGACGCCTGCTCAAGGAAGGTGGTTATGAGTTCGACGTGGCCTACACCTCGGTGCTCAAGCGCGCCATCCACACGCTGTGGCACACCCTGGACCAGATGGACCGCACCTGGCTGCCCGTGGTCAAGTCCTGGCGCTTGAACGAGCGCCACTACGGTGGCCTGCAAGGCCTGGACAAGGCCGAGACCGCCAAGCAGTACGGTGATGCCCAGGTGCTGGTGTGGCGTCGCAGCTATGACACGCCGCCGCCTGCGTTGGAAGCCAATGACCCGCGCGGCCAGCGCCAGGACCTGCGTTACGCCAAGCTGGACGTCGAGCAAATCCCGCTGACCGAGTGCCTCAAGGACACGGTTGATCGCGTGTTGCCTTTCTGGAACGATTCGATGGCGCCTGCCATCAAGGCCGGCCAGCGCCTCGTGGTGGCCGCGCACGGCAACAGCATCCGTGCCCTGGTCAAGTACCTGGACAACATCAGCGACGACGACATCGTGGGCCTGAACATCCCCAACGGCATCCCGCTGGTGTACGAGCTGGACGCGGACCTCAAGCCCATCCGTCATTACTATTTGGGCGATGCGGAAGCGGCGGCCAAGGCGGCCGCTGCCGTGGCCTCGCAAGGCAAGGCCTGATCGACCGCTCAGGTCAGGGGTTCAGGCCATCGAGCTTGATGCCCAAGGGGCAGTGGTCGGACATCAGCCGGCCGCTGTCCTCGGGCGGATAAGCGATGCGCACAAACTGCTTGTTGCGCGCCTGATTGACCAGGCGCTGGCTCAGCAGCACATCGTCGATGTAGCGGCTGTGGGTGTCCTGCGCGTTGCAGGCCTTGTAGGCCGCGTTTTCGGCGGCGCGCACCAGCACGGCGCCGGGCGGCTGGTTGTCGCTCAAGGCGGCCATGAGGTTGAAGGGCGCTGATTCGTCAGGCCCGGCCGGGTATTGCGAATCCTTGTCCAGGTGGCGGTTGAAATCGCCCATCACGGCAAAGGCGGTGCCTTCGCGCACGCGGGCATCGACCCATTGCTCCAGCACGGGCACCTGACTGCGCAGCTGGGCGCAAGGCGCGAAATGGCGGTCGAGCTTGCCGTCGAAGCAGCCGCTCTTGAGGTGCACGGCCAGCAGGCGCACTTCCTGCGGCGTGCCGGGCCACAGGCTGATGTCGGCGCCGGCGCGGCTGGTGGCATCACGGTCCAGGGCGATCAACTCGCCGTTGCAGCGGTAAGGGATGCCTTCGCGGATGGCAAAGCCCACCTTCTGCGGGTGAGCGCGCTTGACGAAACAGTCGAGGCTCCAGCCTTGGCGGAACACCGTTTTGGCCGCCGCCGCGCCATCAACTTCTTGCAAAGCGACCACATCGACCTGGTGCTCGCGCAGCAGGCTGTTGGCCACCTTGGCCATGGCGTCGAAATCGGCGCTTTGGCGTTGCGGTGGTGGCGCGCGGCCAGGTGTGCAGGGCAGGGCGTGCTCGTTGCTGGCGGGCTGCTGGCGTTGGCAGAGCGGGCGCATGGCGCGGTCCGCTTCAGGGGTGATCAGCCACTCCATGTTCCAGGTCAGGAGGGTGAGGTTGTTGCCTCGGCTGGCGGCTTGTGCGCAGGCGGCCAAGCCCAATCCGAAGGCAGTGAATGCGGTGAGCGTGAAGATGGCGGCTAATGGGCGCGCCATGGGAGCCGAGGCTGGGTGGTGCTTCCTGTTTGGCATGGATGTCTCTCTCGGTGAGGGCCCTGGATGCGTTGCCCAGGGCCTCTCTTGGGGGCAGGTGCAGTCAGCTCAGGCCGTGCGGGCGATCACGTCCGCGGCCTTGACACTGTAATTCTGCGGACCCGAACAGGCGATTTTGGCCACGCCCATTTCGTTACCAAGTTTGACACTGCGCTGCAGCGACCAGCCTTGCGACAAGCCGTGCAGCAGGCCGCCACGGAAGGCGTCACCGCAACCAGTGGGGTCGACCACGGCGGATGCCGTCAAGCCAGGCACATGGGTGCTTTCGCCCTTTTCCCAGACGCGGCAGCCTTCAGCGCCCAAGGTTTCGATCAGGCCCTGGATGTTGGGGCGTTGCGAGATCTCGGCCAGGCTCAGGCCGGTGCGGTCGGCCAGCATCTTGCCTTCGTAGTCGTTGACGGCGACCCAAGTGGCCTGGTCGATGAAACGCAACAGGTCGGCGCCATCGAACATGGGCAGGCCCTGGCCCGGATCGAACACGAAGGGCACTTTGGCCTGGGCCAGTTGCTGGGCATGCTCGATCATGGCGTCGCGGCCATCGGGGGCGATGATGGCCAGTTGCAGGTCGGCACGCTCAGGCACGGGTTGGGTGTGGGCCAGGCCCATGGCGCCGGGGTGGAAGGCGGTGATCTGGTTGTTGTCGCTGTCCGTGATGATGATGGCCTGGGCGGTGTAGCTCTCAGGCACCGACTTGACCAGGTCCAGCGGCACGCCCCACTCGCGCATGCGGTCCACATAAGGCGCGCCGTCGGCACCGACCGTGGCCATCACCAATGGTGTGCCGCCCAGTTGTTGCAGGCTGTAGGCGATGTTGCCGGCGCAGCCGCCGAACTCGCGCTTGAGCGTGGGCACCAGGAAAGACACGTTGAGGATGTGCACCTGCTCGGGCAGGATCTGCTGGGCGAAGCGTCCTTCGAAGCGCGTGATGGTGTCGAAGGCGAGCGAGCCGCAAATGAGGATGGCCATGGTCGGAAAGACGGGTGTCAGGTCAGGGGTAGAAGAGCTCGGCGGTGTAGCTGGCCAAGTGCAGATCGGGGGCGCGCAGCTGCCACTGCAAGGTGGTGCTGGTGTTCGGCGGGACGGCCGCTGGCGTGGCCACGGCGGGGCTGGAGGCAGCCTCGCCGCTTGATGGGATCAGTTGCGCCGTGCGTGCGTCGAAGGCGCGCCGTGCAACGACTTCGCCCGAGGGGTTGGTCAGGGTGATGTCCACATGCGGCCAGGCCAGGGGCACCTCTGATTTGCTGTGGATGATCACGGTCATGCGGTAGGTGTCGTTGCCTTCCGAATCGGTCTTGACCACGGTGATGTTGTCCACCTGCAGATCGTCCAGTCGCAAGGGCGGCGAGAGTTTGCAGCGGGCCAGCTCGCACCATTGGGCCAGCCAGGGCTTGAGCTCCGGGTGATCGCTGGCCAGTTGATCGCGCCAGTGATGGGTCACCTGACCCGCAAGCGCCAGGCCCAGCAATAGCGCGAAGACACTCAGGATGCCGCGCACCAGCGGGTGGCGCCAGATGGCCTTGCGCTCGGCCTGTTGGATGAATTCAGGGGCTGGCGCCTGTGGCAGGCGACCGCGCGTGCCAGAACGGCCTTTGCGCTTGCTGGGCGGCGGCAAGGGTTGTTCTGGCTGGTACTCGTCTTCAAAAAAGCGCGATGGCTGGGTCGTGGGCACGGTGTCCGGGGCCGCGTTGTTGAGCATGGCGCCGACGGAGGCGTGCGGCTGCTCTGGCGCGGCCAGCGGCGCGATGGGCGATGGGATGGATTGACCCGGCACGGTGGGCGGCGACAGGTCGGACTGGCCCCAGTCCGTGTCCAGGACCTGAGAATCCTCGATCAGGTCGGTGGGGAACTGCGCATCGGCGAAATCCGGGCCACGGCGGGGGCGCTTGCGTCTGGGGCGATCGGCCTGTTCGGTGGTGAGCAGGTAGCGTGAGTCCAGCGCATCGGATTCATCGGTGACAGGCAGGGCCGTGTTTGCCTGGTCAGGAAACGCCGAAGCTGCTGTCGTGGGGAACACTTGGGTGGTGTCGATCACCGGGTCCATGGTGGGCGCCCAGGTGGGTTCGGCCGGCATGGGCGAGGTGTGGCTGGGCGGCAGATCCAGATCGAAACTGGTGACGGCATCCACCTGCTCTCGCGGCTCGTCGACTTCGAAGGTCTCGGGCTCGGTGTCGAACCGGGGGGCATCGATGGCGGGGGCCGTGACCAGCGAATCGGCAAAAGGCATTGGGGCCGGTGCCGGCGCGGGGATCGCTGCGAATTCGGGTTCGGGTTGCGGCTGCGCCTCTGGTGGCGAGACGGCCTGCGGTGGATCTTCGAGCAGGAAGCTCGATGGCGCGGGTAGCTCGATGACCGGTTCGATGCGCTGCTCGGTTGGCGGCGCCTCGATCAAGGCGGGCGGCGTCACCGCCGGGCGGCTGCGTTGGGGCGGCGCCTCGCGCTCCATGTCGAACAGGCCTTCGAGGGCGTTGAAGACCTCGTTACAGCGGCCGCAGCGCACCCAGCCTTCGGAGACCTTCAATTGGTCCTGCACGACCTTGAAGATCGTGTCGCAATG
>CANBUA010000183.1 GCA_947372535.1 Burkholderiales bacterium | reverse complement strand
GTGAATGTCCATCATGATGACTTGACTTGCTTTTCGAGGGTGCGGATGCGTTCACGCAGCGCGTGAAGCTGACGCAGGGTCGCAGCGTTCTTTTCCCAGGATGCGTTGTCGTCAAACGGGAAGGCGCCGCTGTAGTGCCCGGGTTGGTGGATGGACCGCGAGATCAGCGTGCCCGAGGAGATGTGGACGTTGTCGACGATGGTGAGGTGGCCCAGGATCATGCCCGCACCGCCCACCGTGCAGTGCGCACCGATTTTGGCGCTGCCGGCCACGCCCACACAGCCGGCCATGGCCGTGTGCTCACCGATCTGGGTGTTGTGACCGATCTGGATCAGGTTGTCGAGCTTCACGCCCTTGCTGATCACCGTGTCGCCCAGGGCGCCGCGGTCGATGCAGGTGTTGGCGCCGATCTCGACATCGTCGCCGATGCGCACGGCGCCCAGTTGCTCGATCTTGACGTAGGTGCCCTGGCTGGGCGCGAAGCCAAAGCCGTCAGCCCCGATGACCACACCAGCGTGCAGGATGCAGCGCTCGCCCACCACGCAATCGAAGCCGATGACCACGTGCGGGGCCAGGCGGCTGTCGCGGCCGATGTGGGCGCGCTCGCCCACCACCGTGTGGGCACCGATGAGCACGCCGTCGTCCAGCACGGCGCCAGCCTCGATCACGGCCAACGGCCCGACGGTGACACCCTGCCCGACCTTCGCACTGGGGTGCACCACGGCCGAAGGATGAACCGCCGCCGCCGCTACAGGACGCACGCGCGCAGCCCACCACTGGGTAAGGCGGGCAAAGTACAGGTAGGGATCGGGCGTGACGATGGCGGCCCCACGTGCCTGGGCCTGATCGGCCAAGGCAGGCGACACGATCACGCAACCGGCATGGCTGCTGGCCAGGTGAGCCACAAACTTGGGATTGGCCAGAAAGCTGATGGCATGCGGCTCGGCCGTCTCCAGTGAAGCGATGTCGCGGATCACCAGCGCCGCATTGCCACGCAGTTCACCACCGAGCTCATGGACCAGATCCGCCAGGCTCACCTGCACGGGTGAGCGGGCCGAAGAAAATGGGGAAAGGGAATCTCCGGCAGGCGCAGAAGGTGCGCTCACTTGACCGTTCCGGCGTTCAAGGCCTTGATGACCTTGTCGGTGATGTCGACGCGCGGACTGGCGTACATGGCTTCCTGCACGATCAGATCGTACTTGTCCTGCTCGGAAATCTGCTTGACCAACTTGCCGACACGGTCCAGCAGCGCAGACAGTTCTTCATTCTTGCGCTGGTTCAGGTCTTCCTGGTATTCACGGCGCTTGCGCTGCAGCTCGCGGTCCTGATCAACCAGGTCGCGCTGCCGGCGAACCCGCTCGCTCTCGGCCATGGTGGGCGCTTCCTTGTCGAATTTCTCGGAAGCGCTGCGCAGGCGGCTGTCCACGTCAACCAGTTCGGTTTCGCGGCGTTTGAATTCGGCTTCCAGCTTGCCCTGGGCCGCCTTGGCCGGGCTGGCATCACGCAACACGCGGTCGACGTTCACCACACCGATCTTGAGTTCCTGCGCATGGGCCGAGCCAGCCACCAGGAGGGCCAGCAAAGCAAACCGGACTTGACGAAGCGATTTCATGATCAGAAGACGGTGCCAATCTGGAACTGGAGTTTCTGGATTTTATCTTGATCGAAGTAGCGCAGGGGCTTGCCGTAACTCAGTTTGAGGGGCCCGACCGGAGATACCCAGCTGATGCCCACCCCGACCGACGCCCGGAAATCCTTCAGCAGCACGTTTTCATCCTCGCCCCACACGTTGCCGGCATCCATGTAGCCAAACAGGCGCAAGGTGCGGTCATTGCCCGCCCCGGGGAAAGGCACGAACAATTCGGTGTTCAGGTTGATGCGTTTGGTACCACCCACGTAGGCACCTTCGATGTCGATCGGGCCCAGCGAGTTCTGCTCGAAGCCTCGGACCGTGCCCAGGCCGCCACCGTAGAAGTTCTTGAAGACTGGAAAGGGCTTGCCCTGCAGCCCTCGGCCCCAGCCAAACTCGCTGTTGAAGCCAATGCTGTAGCGGTTGTTGAAGGGGTAGAACTGCTGGAATTGGTAGTCACTTCGCAGGTAGCGTGTATCCCCGGCCACGCCCCACTCCAGATTGATCTTCTGGAAACGGCCGTCCGTGGGGGCGATGGCGCTGTTGCGGCCGTCGCGCGACCAGCCCACGGTCAGCGGAACAGACACGCTGCGCTCACCAAACAATTCACGGTGCAGGCGGTAGCTCACTGGCAACCCGAGGTTGCCGTGGATGGCCGTCTGCTCGGCGCCAGCGCCAAAGAACACGGTGTCGTAGTCGGTGAAGGGCACGCCAAAGCGCACGGCCGCACCGGGGGTGATGATCTCGTAGTCACCGCCCTGGCTGCTCAAGGGGCGCGAGGTGCGGTAGAACAGATCGTAGGATCGGGACACCCCGTTGTCCGTGAAATAGGGGTCGACCGTGCTGAGCACGATGGTGCGGTTGTACTTGCTGGTGTTGACCTCGACGCCCAGGTAGTTGCCCGTGCCAAAGACGTTGTCCTGCTTGATCGAGCCCGTGATGGTGAACTTTTCGGCGCTGGAGAAGCCGGCGCCCAGCATCAGGTTGCCTGTGGGCTTTTCTTCCACGGTGATGGTCAGGTCCACCTGGTCGGCCGTGCCCGGCACCTCGGCGGTGTCCACGCTGACGTTCTTGAAGTAGCCCAGGCGGTCCACGCGGTCGCGTGACAGCTTGATCTTCTGGCCGTCGTACCAAGCCGCTTCGAACTGGCGGAACTCGCGGCGGATGACTTCGTCACGGGTGCGCGAATTGCCCGCCACATTGATGCGGCGCACATAGACACGGCGCTGAGGTTGGGCCGACAGCACCGCCACGGCCTGTCCCTTGTCTCGGTTGAGCTCGGGGCGGAAGTCCACGCGGGCAAAGGCATAGCCAAAAGCCGCAAAGCGTTCGGTGAAGGCCTTGACGGTCGAGGCCACGTCTTCGGCCCGATAAGCCTCGCCCGGCTTGATGGTGATGAGCTTGAGGAAGGTGTCTTCCTTGCCCAGGTAATCGCCTTCCAGGCGAACGGCCGTCACCACGTAGCGAGGGCCTTCGTTGACGTTGACGGTGATGCCGATGTCCTGCTTGTCCGGCGAGATGGCCACCTGGGTGGACTCGATCTTGAACTCCAGGTAGCCCCGGTTCAGGTAGTAGGACTTCAGCGTCTCCAGGTCGGCATTGAGCTTGGAGCGCGCGTACTGGTCGGACTTGGTGTACCAGGACAGCCAATTGCCCATGCTCAGGTCCATCTGCGACAGCAGCGTGCTTTCCGAGAAAGCCTGGTTGCCCGTGATGCGGATGTTCTTGATCTTGGTGACATCGCCTTCGGTCACGGTGAAGGTGACGTTGACGCGATTGCGCTCGGCCGGGGTGATCGTGGTGACCACCTCGACGCCGTAGAGGCTTCGGGTCAGGTACTGGCGCTTGAGCTCCTGCTCGGCGCGATCGGCCAGGGCCCGGTCGAAAGGCTGGCCTTCGCCCACGCCCACGTCCTTGAGCGCCTTGACCAGCGCATCTTTTTCGAACTCGCGCGTGCCGACGAACTCGACGCGTGAGATCACCGGGCGCTCTTCCACCACGACGACGACCACATTGCCATCGATCTGGATGCGCACATCCTTGAACAGGCCGGTGGCGAACAGGGAGCGCAGACCGGCGGCGCCCTTGTCGTCGGTGTAAGTGTCACCCACTCGGAAGGGCAGCGAGGCAAACACGGTACCGGCATCGGCCCGCTGCAGGCCTTCGACGCGGATGTCCTTGAGCACAAACGGCTCAACGGCCCACGCCGAATGCATGAGGGAGAGGGCCAGACAAGCCACCAGCAGCGCTGGCTTGAACCGCGCTGCGGTCGGGAAGGAAATCAGCATCAGGAAGGTAACTCAGTGCGCACCCAGGAGGCGCGCCAGGTCGTTGTACAGGGCCAGGGACATCATCGCCAGCATGAGGGCCACACCGCCGCGTTGCAGACGCGACAACCAGGCATCCGAAACTGGACGACCGGTCAGCCCCTCGAAAAGATAATACATGAGGTGTCCACCATCGAGGACGGGCAGCGGCAGCAGGTTCAGCACACCCAGACTGACGCTCACCAGCGCCAGGAAGCCGATGTAGTAAACCAGACCCAGATCCGCCGACTTGCCGGCATAGTCTGCGATCGTGATCGGCCCGGACAGGTTCTTGAGCGAGGCCTCACCCACCAGCATCTTGCCCAGCATGCTCAGGCTGAGGCGCGACACGTCCCAGGTCTTGACCATCGCCAGGGTCAGGCCATCCAAGCCGGCATGCACCACCTTGACGTGGGCCGGTGCCGTGCCCAGCGCAGCATCGATGCGCGCCACGCGTTGCCCTTGCACATCTTTCATCACCGCCTTCACGGTGATGTCCACTTCATGCCCGCCTCGCTGCACGCGCAAGACCACCGGCAAGGCCTGACCTTGGCGATGGCTATCGCGGATCAGGCGGCGCAATTCCGCGGCATCAACTGGCGGCACGCCATTGACCGACAGGATGCGATCACCGTGCAACAGGCCGGCTTGCGCAGCGGGCCCACCTGCCACAGCCTGGTCCACCACGGGCGGCGCGAAAGGCCCTGTGAAGCCCAGGCGCTCCATCAACTGGCCATCGACATCGGACATGGGCACCTGGCTGGTGGCCAGGGTGATCACCCGTGGCGACGCCGCAGGCTGCTCCATCGACAAGCGGTGCTGGACCTGAACCTGAAGATCGGCTCGTTTGAGCGCGGCCTGCGTCAGTTGCCATTGCAAATCGGTCATGGACACCACGGGCACCCACTCTCCCTGGCCCTGCGGCCCCGCCTGCGCCAGGCGCACCCCCACGATTTCGTCGCCCGACTGGAAGCCAGCCACGGCTGCCACAGAATCGTGCTTGGGCAAAGAGAACCAGGGGCGCAGTTCATCCACACCCATCCAGTTCACGCAGGCATACAGCAAAACGGCCAGCACCAGATTGGCCACGGGGCCCGCCGCCACCACGAACGCGCGCTTGGGCAGCGACTGTCGATTGAAGGCGCGATGGCGCTCCGAAGGGTCGACATCACCTTCGCGCTCATCAAGCATCTTCACATAGCCGCCCAGCGGCAAGGCGCACACCACGAACTCGGTCTCACCGCGCTGGTGCGACCACAACACCTTGCCAAAGCCCATGGAAAAGCGCAGCACCTTCACGCCACAGCTCACGGCCGCCTGGTAATGCCCCCACTCGTGGATGAGCACCAGCACCGCAATGGTCAGCAAAAAAGCCAGCAACGTGGTCATCTTGGGCAATCTCCATCTGGACGAGCAAGGGCCGCCTCGGTCGACGACAGAGGCGCGTCGCTGGCATCTTGCGCCCAAGCCCGTCGGGATGACGCTCGGATCACCCTGTCCGCCATGGCGCTCACGGAGCGAATCGCTTCACCTGATCGCCCGCCAGCTGGCGGGCGCGGGCGTCCAGTGCCAGCAAGCCATCCAGGCTGCGGACATGATCCGACTCGGCCGGGCAGGCTTCCAGCGTGGACAGGTTGACCGCATGGATCTGGTCGAAGCGGATACGGCGATTCAGGAAGGCGTCTACCGCCACTTCATTGGCGGCATTGAGCACGCAGGTGGTGCCCTCGGCTGCCTTCAGGCTTTGCCACGCCAGCTGCAGCCCCGGCCAACGCTCGGCATCGGCGGGCTGAAAGGTCAAGGCGCTCAGCGCGGTGAAATCCAGCTGTGAGGCCCCGGAATGGATGCGCTCGGGCCAGGACAGGCCATAGGCAATGGGCACGCGCATGTCGGGCGTCCCCATCTGGGCCAGCACCGAGTGGTCGCGGCACACCACCATGGAGTGGATGATGCTTTGCGGGTGCACCACCACCTTGATCTGGTCCGGCCGCAGGTCAAACAGCCAGCGGGCCTCGATGACCTCCAGCGCCTTGTTCATCATCGTGGCCGAATCCACCGAGATCTTGCGCCCCATCACCCAGTTGGGATGGGCGCAGGCCTCGTCGGGCGTGATCCGGGCGAATGTGCCGGGATCACGCTGGCGGAAGGGGCCACCCGAAGCCGTCAGCACGATGTGGTCGATGGCGTCGCGCCACAGGCCACGCTCCGAAGGCAGGCACTGGAAAATGGCCGAATGTTCGCTGTCGATGGGCAACATCGTGGCCCCACCGGCCCGCACCGCATCCACAAACAGCTGGCCGCCCACCACCAGGGCTTCCTTGTTGGCCAACAACAGGCGCTTGCCCGCGCGCGCAGCGGCCAGGCAAGGCGCCAGGCCCGCGGCGCCCACAATGGCCGCCATCACCACATCCACATCCGGGTGCGAAGCCACATCGGCCAGAGCTTGTTCGCCACTGAGCACCTCGGTGCTCAGACCCGCATCTTTCAGAACGGCACGCAGGCTGGCCGCGTGCTCGGCAGAAAGCATCACGGCCCAGCGCGGACGCCACTGCAGGCACTGCGCCAGCAAGGCATCCACGCGGCTTGCGCCGGTCAGGGCCAGCACTTCATAGCGCTCCGGGTGACGGGCCAGCACATCCAGGGTGTTGGTGCCGACGGAGCCCGTCGCGCCCAGCACGCACACGCGCTGGCGACGCCCGTTGTGCGGGCTGCGCGTTGCGATGGAATCCAGGTGTTCAGCCATGGCAGAAACTCAGCAAGCCCAAACTCATGGGCAGGACCGGCAACAGAGCATCGATGCGGTCCAGCACGCCACCGTGGCCAGGCAGCAGCTGGCTGCTGTCCTTTTCGCCGGCCTGGCGCTTGATCAAGGATTCGAACAGGTCACCGACCACGCTCATGCCGGTCAGCCCGGCCGTGGCCAGCACCAGCCCCACGGGCCCCATGCCCAGCAGCAGCCGACTGTACAGGCTGGGCGCATCCACCACTGTATGGCGGTCCAGCCAGATCCAGAACACGGCCAGCAGCAACACGGCGCACTGCCCTGCAACCACACCTTCCCAGCTCTTGCCCGGGCTGATGCTGGGCGCCAGCTTGTTCCGGCCAAAGCGACGGCCCCCAAAGTAGGCGCCGATGTCGGCGGCCCAGACCAGGCACATCACCGACAGCAGGTAATTCAGGCCCTGGGCCTTGCTTTCCACCAGGGCCAGCCAGGCAGCAGTCAGCACCAGCAAGCCAAGGGCACGCCTGGCCCCCTGCGGCACCTGCAACCAGTGGCTCCCGCCCCAGCGCAGGGCCGCGGCCCCGCCAAACACCCAGACGGCACCCGCGAGCCACCACACCAGCGGCGAGGTGTAAAAGCCCAGCAAGGGGTGCGACCAGTCGTGGACATGTGGCACCGCGGGCTCCAAGGGAACCGGTGCTTCCGCCCACAACGGCAGCCCCATGCGCATGGCCATGATCAGACAGGCCCCTGCCACCGCGGCACCCAGCACCCACGCCCGCAACCCCGGCGCCTGATTCAATCGCGACCACTCCCACCCCGCCGCCGTGATGAAGGCCAGCGAGAACAAGGCAAAGGGCCAGCTGGCGTTCACCCACAAGGTGGGCAAGAGGATGCCCACCAGAATCAGGGCCGTGATGACACGTTGCTTCAACATCGGTCAACCCCGTCCGGCTTCTGCTGCATCGTCACCTTCGTAAGGTGGCGGCTCCAGATCAAAACCCAAAGCGCCCTCGCCTTCGCCGGACGCGCCCACATCGCCAAACCGGCGCTCGCGCTGCGTATAGCTGGCGATGGCCTTGTCCAATTCCCGGGCGTTGAAGTCAGGCCACAGGCAGTCCGTGAACACCAGCTCCGCATAGGCGCTCTGCCACAGGAGGAAGTTGGACAGGCGCACCTCGCCGCCCGTGCGGATGAACAGATCCGGGTCCGGCGCGTAGGCCATGGCCAGGTGGCGCGACAACGTGGCTTCGTCAAGTTGCGCCGCCGTCACGCCCGCTTCCATCGCCCGGCGGCAGGCCTGCAGCACATCCCAGCGGCCGCCGTAGTTGAAAGCCACGGTCAGGGTCAGGCGGGTGTTGTGGACCGTGTCGCGCTCGGCATTCTGCAAAGCCTCACGCACCTTGGATGACACCGGACTCAGGTCCCCCGCCACGCGGATGCGCACGCCATCGGCCATCAACTTGGCCAGGTGCTTGGACAGGGCGATGATCAGGAGGCTCATCAGGCCCGACACCTCTTCCTGGGGCCGCTTCCAGTTCTCTGACGAGAAGGCGAACACAGTCAGGAAAGGGATGTGACGGTCGGCCGCGGCCTGCACCACACGCACCAGCGCATCGACGCCCGCCTTGTGCCCCACGCCACGCGGCATGAAACGCTTGCGTGCCCAACGGCCATTGCCGTCCATCACGATGGCGATGTGCCGCAATCCGGCAGGCCCGGCCGAGCGCGGGTCGCTGGAAGACGTGGGATCGGTCAGGGCCATGGACAAAAACACCTTGCTTGAATGATGCCGGGCGAACCCGCCGGCCTTGGATCCCCTGCCGGGCCAGTGGGCCCGCAAGTGTCCTGAAAGAACGGCACGAGGCGGCCCATGCCGCCTCGATGCAGGCAACCGTCACCGGCCAGGGCAGGCTGGCCATCGGTTGCGTGGGAGCGAGCCCCCTTAGGCGCGGTCTTCAGACGGCCAGAACTTCGGCTTCCTTGGCCTGAACCAGCTTGTCGATCTCGACGATCGTCCGGTCGGTCAGCTTCTGGATGTCATCTTGCGAGCGACGATCGTCGTCCTCGGTGATTTCCTTGTCCTTGAGCAACCTCTTGGCGTGTTCATTGGCGTCGCGACGCAGGTTGCGCACAGCCACCTTGGCGTCTTCGCCAGATGACTTCACCACCTTGGTCAATTCGCGGCGGCGCTCTTCGGTCAACGCCGGCATCGGCACGCGAATCAGATCGCCCTGAGCCGAAGGATTCAGGCCCAGATCCGATTCACGGATGGCCTTTTCGATCTTCGGGGCCAGGCCCTTTTCCCAGGGCTGGACGCTGATGGTGCGCGCATCGATCAGCGCCAGGTTGGCCACCTGGCTGATGGGCACCATCGAGCCGTAGTAGTCAACCTGCACCTGATCCAGGATGCCAGGGTGGGCGCGGCCGGTGCGGATCTTGGCCAGATCGTGCTTGAAGGACTCGATGGACCTGGCCATCTTCTGTTCGGCGTTTTTCTTGATGTCGGAAATGCTCATTTTTATGCTCCGTCTGCATACCTGAAGCGGTTCCACGCTTCAGACCCGGCCTGGGCAAGCTGCCCTCAGGCCTCAAACATGTACCAGGGTACCCTCATCCGCACCCATGACCACGCGCTTGAGCGCGCCAGGCTTGAAGATGGAGAACACCTTCAGGGGCAGGTTCTGATCGCGGCACAGCGCAAAAGCCGTGGCGTCCAGCACCTGCAGGTTCTTGATCAGGGCTTCATCAAAAGTGATCTCGGTGTAGCGGGTGGCCGTCGGGTCCTTCTTGGGGTCGGCGGTGTACACGCCGTCCACCTTGGTGGCCTTGAGCATGATCTCCGCACCGATTTCAGCGCCGCGCAACGCGGCCGCCGTGTCCGTGGTGAAGAAGGGGTTGCCCGTGCCCGCAGCAAAGATCACCACCTTGCCCTCTTCGAGGTACTGCAAGGCCTTGGGGCGCACATAGGGCTCCACGACCTGTTCGATGTTGATGGCGGACATCACCCGGGCGGTCATGCCTTCCTGGCGCATGGTGTCAGCCAGGGCGAGCGAGTTCATCACCGTGGCCAGCATGCCCATGTAGTCGGCGGTTGCGCGGTCCATGCCCACAGACCCCCCGGCCACGCCACGGAAGATGTTGCCGCCACCAATGACCAC
>CANBUA010000182.1 GCA_947372535.1 Burkholderiales bacterium | reverse complement strand
AGCCCGCCTCTGGACACCTTGCAATATCAGCGGGCCAGCTTGTGGGTAGTCATTGGGCTGGTGATCGTCTGGCGGTTGCCCAATTCCCAGCAATGGCTGGCCAACCATGCCCCCGCTTGCGATCAAGTGCCTGTCCGCCCACATGGCCGTCATTGGCAGATGACACGCGGCCATGCCCTGGCCATGGGCCTGGTGTTTTCCATCGCCGTGATGTTCATCAAACAAAACAGCCCCTTCCTGTATTTCCAGTTCTGAGCCATGCCTTACCTTGCGTATTTTGCGATCACCGGCTTGCTGCCGGTCATCCTACTGATCTGCGCGGGGGCGTTCATCCAGCCACTGTCTGGCGACTTGACCAGGTTGGGCCACTTGTCAGAGCGGGATTTCGGCTGGAACCAGGCGCAACCGTCACTGTCCGTCGATCTCAACCGGGACGGCGGGCAGCCCGATGTGCTGATCCTGGGTGATTCATTCTCGGAAAAAAACGTCTGGCAAACCGTGGCCCGTCAGAGCAGCGGGCTCCATTTTCTGACCTACCAATGGCAGGGTCTGGACGATCCCGCTTGCCTCAAGACCTGGATTCAGGCAGTCCATGAACGCCATCCGCAGACGAGGGTGCTGTTGATCGAAACCGTTGAGCGCCAATTCATCGGCAGGTTTTCTGCAGCTCAAAAATCATGTCCCGGCGCGCTGCCCGAGCCTGTGCGAATCAAGCGCGACCACACGCTTGATCGGCGGCCCCTTTTCGCTGTGGACACGATGCTCCCGGATTTGAAATACGCCGTTCAGGCATTGAGGACCACATGGCAGCCGTTCCCCAAGCCCATGCGATCGGGCGCCACCGTGATCGCGCCTTTGATGACCGGCCATCTGTTCAGCAATCGCAAGTCATCGACGCTTCTCTACTATCGCGACGACGACCTCAAGCAACACTGGTCGGAGGCAGACATGGCGCGCTCGATCAACACCTTGAAAGACATACAGGAATTTGCCCAGGCGCTTGGAATGACGGTGAGCACGATGGTGGTCCCGGACAAATCCTCGGTCTACGGCCCGTTCATGAAACAGCCCCAGTTCAAACACCCGCCGCCCAATGTCTGGCAGGCGCTGGCGCAACAGGACATCCGGCACGTCGATCTGGAAAAACCTTTGTCACGTCAAGCGCCATTGACCCAGGACCTCTATCTGCCGGACGACACCCACATGAGCACCGAGGGCTATGTGCTGATCGGTCAATCATTGGCAGCCCACCTGAAAGAGCTCTTCACGGCCTTGGGCAAGACGACAACAGTGGTGGCCCCGACAGGAATCGAACCTGTACCTGTCCCTTAGGAGGGGACCGTTCTATCCATTGAACTACGGAGCCGGCCAGGCCGAGATTGTGCCTCAGGTTAATGCCACGCCACCGCGGGCTGCAAGGGCTGACGGCTTGAGTGCCTTGAAATTCAGCAGTTCTGGTTTTCAGGCATGGCAGATGTACCAAAATGCCTATTTATCCGTATTTTCCCACCCCCTCGTTCGCAGGAAACGTGCGCCAACAAGGGGTTAACGATCACCGACCTGTCCGAGTTGCTTAGCGACCATAGAGACCAGCAAAGCACTGCGTGTGCCTTGCAGTCACACAAGCAATCTTGGAGATACGCATGATTGAAAAATTCTCTCGCCTGAAGGTGGCACTGCCCCTGACCGCACTTGCATTGGCCATGTCGGCGGCCCACGCTGCGCCAACGGTCGGCTCGCCCAACGACGCCACGTTCTACACCTACCCCACAGTTTCGGGCACCAAGGGTGACCTGATCTCCTACCGCACGGCCACGCTCAAGCTCGGCACCGATGCGCCTGAGGTGAACTCTTGGAACGTGGTTTACCAATCCAAGGATTCGCTCGATGGCGACTTCGCTGTCACCGGCACCACCATCGTGCCCAAGGCCGCCTGGACCGGTACCGGCCCCCGCCCGGTGATCCTGTACGCCGTCGGCACCCATGGCCTGGACCCCAGCTGCGGCCCCGCCAAGCAATTGGCCAAGGGCACCGACTATGAAACCGCCAACATCGTGGCCGCCCTCAAGCAAGGCTATGCCGTGCTGGTCACCGACTACGAAGGCCAGCTCTCCGGCGCGCCGTCGACCTACTTGGCCGGCAAGTCGCAAGCCCACGCCACACTGGACATCCTCAAGGCCTCGGCCGCCATTCCCAACTCTGGCGTGAGTGCCACGGCACCTGCCGCTGTCTGGGGCTACTCGCAAGGCGGTCAAACCGCTGCGTGGGCCGCTGAAGAGCTGGCCTCTTACGCGCCTGACCTGAAAATCGTCGGCATCGCCGCCGGTGGCATCCCCGCCGACTTCCTCAAGACGTCGCGCATGCTCAATGGCAGCACCGGTTTTGCTTTCCTAGGCATGGCCATCAACGGTCTGGGCAACCAATACCCAGGTCAAATCCCAATCGAGTTGCTGCAGAACGACGCCGGCGCAGCCGCCCTGGCCAAGCTCAACACGGAATGCGTGTTCAAGGCCCTGTTCGAGTTCCAGAACCAGGACGTCAAGAACCTGACCAAGGGCAGCCAGTCGCTGGACGCCCTGCTGGCCGTGGAACCTGTTCGGGTTGTGCTGACTGCGCAGGATCTGGGCAAGAAGCAACTGACCGTGCCGCTGTACCAGTACCACGGCCAGGCTGACGAGTTCATTCCCTTGGACCAGGACATTGCCCTGCGCAAGACCTATTGCGCCAAGTACAAGAACGTGACGTTCGATCTGTACCCCAGCGAACACATCGTGACGCAGTTCCAGGCTGCACCGACCGTGCTGGCTTGGCTGGGTGACCGCTTCGCCGGCAAGGCCGTGCCAAGTTCTTGCGACAGCAAGAAGGCTGATCCGGTAGCCACCACCAACCCTGGTGGCGGCGACCTGATCGTGTCGTTGAACCAATGGCCTCTGGCTGCCACCGTGCACCTGAAGCTCTTGAACTCCGACGTGATCCTGCCAGCTGCATCAAGCTTCTCGGCCCAGGCCAACGTGACTGCCAAGACCTTGAACGGCAACTTGTCGGTCCCCAGCTTCAACCAGAAGGTTAACCTGATCGGTCTGAAGTTGCCTGTCGGTCTGCAAATCACACCCGCCGGCCCTGTGACCGGTAGTGTGAGCCTGGACGATGAAGGCATCCTGCACATCAAGGGCAAGGCCCCTGTGGACATCGTCATCACCTCGCTGGTGTACATCCCCTTCGGCGCCTGCAAAACGGTCACGCCTGTCGAGTTCCCCCTGGTGTTCGACGGCCCCATCTCGTCGCTGGGTAACGGCAAGCTGACCTTCTCTGACACCGTGACCTTCCCCAAGATCACTGGTTGCGGCATCTCGGGCACCTTGTCGGCTTTCTTCGCCGGCGCTGGCCAGAAGTTCACGTTCACCGTGTCGCCTCCTGCACCAGTTCGTTACTGATCTGACGATCTGATCAAGCCTTTCGGGGCTTGAATGGACAACGCCCCGGTGGTCTTCGGACCATCGGGGCGTTTTTTCATCCGTCCGAAAGGCGTTTGAAATCAGTCCACACCGTTCAAGGTGGCCGTGAGCAAATCACCGACCTGGCGAGCATGATGCCCGCTGGCCTGCTCGGCCGCCACCAGCCATTGCTGCTCTTGGTGCCCCAGCTCATTGAGGTCATTCAGGGTGGCCTGGTAGAAAGCCAGGTCGTCGCGGTTGACGAACACCAGCTCCTGCGAGCTGGGACCGCCTTCCAGGGACACCCCGGGACCCGCCCGGTCCAAGCGGGTCAGCAAGGACTCTACTTTGGACACGATGTCCTGCTCCACTTTGAAAAAGGTGCTCATGGCCTTGGCTGTGGCGCCCGTGGATGCCAGCAATTCATGTCGCCATGGTGAGTTTTTGGCCGCCGGAATCTGCTGAGACCAATCGAGCAAGGCCTCGTCCAGGCGGGCATGAACGGCGGCATCGCGCCGCACCAAGCCGTCAAGCGCGGCGCGCAAATCGTCCAGATGCTGCCTGACTTGGGCGCGGCCCGTTTTGCTGACCAGGTTGGCCGGCACCAGCCAGTTGCCCAACGCCACGGCTTCAACCTGGGTCTGATACGCCATCAAGGCCTGCCGGCGTTGCCGATCGGCATCCAGCAAAGATTGCATCAAGGGGGCCAGCACCGTGCCTTGCGCATGCTGGACCAGTTCGGGTGAAGGCGCATGCCCCTGGCGCAATTGTTTCAGCAAGGGCGCCATCTGGTGAGCCTGCGCCACCAGTGGATTGGCATCGCGCGCCTGACGAGTCTGCTGCAAATCCACCACCAACGCGAGGGCGACCAGGCCGAGCCCGACCCCCATGGTGCCCCACCAGACCAGCACGGCATGGTCACTTTTACGGCGCTCGGACAGCTTGGACATGGGGCAAAAACAGGCGGAAGAAGAGTTCAGCGGTCAACCGCATCGCCGGATGACGAGTCCACAGGGCATTTCAACTCGTCGACCGTGTAGCCTTCCTTGGTCAAAGCTTCTTTGAGCCATTGCGGCTGCCCGCCCTGCCCGTCCCAGGTTTCACCCGACACAGGATGGCGGTATTTGGGCGGCATGTCCACGGGTTCGGCCACCGGCACTGCCACGATCAAATGCTCATCACCACGGATCAATTCCTCAGGCTCGATGCGCCAGAAATCAATCAACTTTCGGATCGAGCGCAGGACAGCTTCTTGTTCTGGGGTCTTCACTGGCAAAAAAATATGAATGGATAGAAATTCGAAAACGGAGCACGATACGGCTAATGGGCGCCATTGTGAATCAAGCCACGCTACGTGGCTCACCTTTTCCTAGCTGGAAAAAGGACGTTTGATCCAAGGAATTGACAGCTCCCAGGCACTCACTGCTCCTGAACTGTCCTGGATTGGCATTTTAGAGTGTCTCTCAGCCACGGCCACCAGGCCTCAAATCGCTGCAGGAGCGCCTCCTGTCCAATTTTTCAAACAAAGGCAGGACCCATGAGAATCAATCACCCTGTGGTCGATCGCGAGTATCCCTTTCCCGTCGGTGAAACCTTGGTCTCGACCACCGACCTCAAGGGCAGGATCCTCTATTGCAATCCCGCCTTCATCACGGTGAGCGGGTACATGCGGGAGGAGTTGCTGGGCCAGCCTCACAACATGATCCGCCATCCCGACATGCCGGAGGAGGCCTTCCGGGACATGTGGCAAACCATCGCCAGCGGGCAGCCCTGGTCTGCCCTGGTCAAAAACCGGCGCAAAGATGGCAGCCATTATTGGGTGCGTGCCAACGTCACCCCCCTGATGGTGGGTGATCGGCCCTCGGGTTACATGTCGGTGCGCACCGAAGCGTCCCGTGCAGACATCGAGTCAGCCAAGGTGCTCTATGCCCAACTCAACCAGGAAAAAAGCCAGGGCGTTCTGCGCCATCAACTGCGGGCAGGCCGAGTCGTTCGGGCAGGCTGGCAAGGCAAGCTTGGAGAAGCCTTGCGCATGGATTTGATCGGCCAGATGACCCTGACTTGCCTGGTCGTGTCAATGGCGTCCATGGCGGCGGGCATGGCCATGGACGGCAATTCGGCCACCTGGCGCCTCTCCCACCTGCTGAGTGGCCTGGCCGGCGCCATCGGGATCAGCTTGCTGGCCCGCTGGTGGATTCATGGGTTGACCATGGCACCCATGCGTCAGTTGCTGACCTATGCCAACCGCATGGCCGCAGGCGACCTGACCACCAGCGTGGGCGTTCACGGCAGCAACACGGTTGGGCAACTGGCCAAGGCCCTGAACCAGCTCAACGTCAACCTGCGCTCCATCGTGCGCGATGCCCGCTCCGAGGTGGATCAGATGCTGGACGCCACCCGAGAGATCGCCTCGGGCAACCTCGATTTGTCCGGCCGCACCGAAGCTCAGGCCAGCAGCCTGCAGCAGACAGCGGCCTCCATGGAGCAAATCACCGGCACCGTTCGCTCCAGCGCCGACATCGCCACCGAAGCCTCCCGGCTCGCCACACGCACCACCGAGATCACCCAACGAAGCAGCGAAGCGGTTCTGCACGTGACCGAGACCATGAAGGCCATCCAGCAATCCTCTGGTCGCATCAGCGACATCATCCAGGTCATCGACAGCATTGCTTTCCAGACCAACATCCTGGCCCTCAACGCCGCCGTGGAAGCGGCGCGCGCCGGCGAGCAGGGTCGCGGATTCGCCGTCGTGGCCGCCGAGGTCAGGGCCCTGGCTCAGCGCACGGCCACGGCCGCCAAGGAGGTCAAGCAACTGATCACCGATTCGGCCGACAAAGTCACCGAGGGCGGCCACCTGACGGACAAGGCGCAGGCCACCATGCTCGAAGCGCTGAGTTCCGTCCAACAGGTCAGCGCCCTCGTCGACTCGATCACCCATGGCGTCAAGGAGCAGCTGACCGGCATTTCGCAGATCAACGAGGCCGTGGCCCAGCTCGACTCCATCACCCAGCAAAACGCTGCGGCGGTGGAGCAGATTTCCGCCTCATCCATGGCCCTGGCCACCCGGGCGCAGGTGGTCTCCGACACCGTGCAGGTTTTCCGCATTGACGACAAGCACGACCAGCCCAAATCGGATGCGATCGCGCTAAGGCGTCAAGTGCGCCTGAGTCACAAGCCGGACCAAGATTCGGTCACGGATGTCGCGCACCGCTGAGCCGGGGAAGCGCTGATGCACGAGGGGCCGTGATCTGTCTACACTTGACAGATCAACCGCCTCTGCCATGCGCCGTTCATGAAACTTGTCCTGCTGTCTGACCTGCATGCCAACCGGCAGGCCATTGAAGCCGTCTGGGCCCATGCCCAGGAACAAGGGTTCGATCGGGTCGTGCTGCTGGGTGATTACGTGGATTACGGCGCCGACCCGAGCTGGACCATCGATTTCATCATGAAGCGGGTGGCCGAAGGCGCCCTGGCCGTCAAGGGCAACCACGACGATGCACTCTCCGGTGGGGCCGACCACGGCATGTCGGCCCACGTGCGCGCCACCATGATCTGGACGGACCGCCAGCTCAGCGACACCCACCGCGCCTTCCTGCAAAGCCTGCCCACCACCTTGCACCTGGGCGAGTGTCTGCTGACCCACGCCAACGCCCACGCCCCGCAGGAGTGGGGCTACATCCACAGCCGCATCGAAGCCGCTCGCAGCCTCTACGCCACCGAGGCGCGCTACATTTTCTGCGGCCACATGCACGATCCGCACCTCTACCATGCCTCCGGCCTGGGTAAATTGGGCGAGTTCATCCCCGTGCCGGGCACGCCCATCGAGCTCTCCTCGGCGCGCCGCTGGCTGGCCATCCCTGGCTCCGTGGGCCAGCCACGCGACGGCAACCCCGCCGCCTGCTACGCCCTGTTCGACCTGGCCACCGCCACCCTGACCTTCCACCGCGTGCCCTACGACCACGATGCCGCCGCGGCCGCCATCCTGGCCGCCGGCCTGCCCGCTTCACTTGCCGAAAGACTCCGAGATGGCCTCTGACGACCAAGCGCAACCCTCCGTGGCCACCGTCCCCAGCTTCAAGCTGGCGCCCGGTGACCTGATCGATGAGCGCTTCGAACTGATCGAGCGCCTGCACGCCGGCGGCATGGCCGCGCTCTGGTCCGTCCGCGTCAAGGGCGAGGAGACCCATGGCCCACTGCTGATGAAGGTGCCCCGCATCAAGAACGGCGAAGACCCGGCCGCCATCGTCGGCTTCGAGGTCGAGCAGATGATCATGCCCAGGCTGAGCGGCCCCCACGTGCCCGGCTACTTGGCGCGTGGCGATTTCACGCGCATGCCCTACATCGTCATGGAACACATACAGGGTGAAACACTCAAGGCCAAGCTCGACCAGGCACCGCTGCCGGTGGAGGAAGTCGCTCAGATCGGCGCCCGCGTGGCGGAAGCCCTGCACGCCCTGCACCAGCAGCACGTCGTGCACCTGGACATCAAGCCCAGCAACATCATGTTCCGCCCCGATGGCCAGGCCGTGCTGCTGGATTTTGGCCTCTCGCGCCATGACCAGTTGCCGGATCTGCTGGAAGAAGAATTCGCCCTGCCCCTGGGCACCAGCCCCTACATGTCGCCCGAGCAGGTGCAGTTCATCCGCAACGACCCGCGCAGCGACCTCTTCGCCTTGGGCGTGATGCTCTACCACTTGGCCACGGGCGAGCGCCCCTTCGGCCAGCCTGATTCGCTCTCCGGCCTGCGCAAGCGGCTCTACACCGAGCCCCAGCCGCCCAAAACCATCGTGCCCACCCTGCCCGACTGGTTCCAGGAGGTCGTGCTGCATTGCCTGGAGGTCGACCCCGACCATCGTTACCAGAGCGCGGCTCAGCTTTGCCTGGATCTGCAACACCCCGACCAGGTCGCCCTGACCGAGCGCGCCACCCGCGTGCGCAGCGCCGGCACCTTGCGCACCCTGGGCCGCTGGTTCAAGACCATGGGCGCCGAACCCGTGCAGACCAACAACACGGTCGATCAGCTCTCACGCGGGGCCATCATCATGGTCGCCCTGGGCGTGCACAACAACACGCCGGACCTGGACCAGAAGCTCCTGGCCACCGTGCGCCGCATCCTCCAGATCGAGCCCGATGCCCGCTTGGCCTGCGTCAGCGTCATGAAGATCAACCGCGTGGGCATGGACACGCTCACCGACGAGCAAGGCAACAGCCTGCACGTCAAGCACCTGGTGGCCATCAAGCACTGGGCCCGGCCCTTGCAAGCGGCCCTCAAGATGGACGATCAGCGCCTGACCTTCCACGTGCTGGAGGCGCCCGACACGGCCGCCGCTTTGGTCGAGTTCGCGCGCAAGAATCAGGTCGATCACCTGGTGATGGGCGCGCGCGGCAACTCGGCGCTGCGGCGCTACCTGGGCAGCGTGAGCGCACGGGTGGTGGCCGAGGCCGATTGCTCGGTGACGGTGGTCAGGTTATGAACCGAGCGTGATTCAGATCACGGTCTCGTGTTTGAAATCACCGCCTGTCAACACCACGTTGTTGTCGAAGTAGGCATTGATCTTGGCCGGATCGATCATGGACACCACGGCCGTGCAGGTCAGGAGATAGACCGTTTTTGCGTCAATGCTGGCAAGGTACTTCAATTCCTGTTGCAAGCTGCCTTTCCACTTGCAGGCGTATTTCTTGATGGGGAACGCTCCGCCTGAGCCGACCTTGAAAATTCCTGAAGCGAACTCTGAGGCTCCGCTCAATGTGATGCTTGGATAACAGCGCCCCGGCCCCATCCGGGTCCAGATTTCGCCATCCAGCCCGGTGTCGTTGCCGTCGAGCAAACTCCGGAAAATCCTTTCGGATTTTTCGATCCGAAGCGTCCCCGCATGGTTCTTGAAAACCACCAACTCCGAAATGTCGCTCAGTGCATGCGACAAAGGAAAGTCGTACTCATACGTGCCATGGCAGGAAATGATGTAGTCAGCCATAGGATGCTCCTTGACCTGAATTGATTAACGTGGACGGTTAGCCGCCGCAATCAGTATGTCAAGGCACCGCTCTGACTGCAAGCTCAAATCGCCAGCAGCTTGATCACCTTCTGGAACGCATCCACCGCCTTGCCCTTGCGGGCGCGCTTGCCGATGTGGGCCAGGTAAGCCGAGTTACGCACATCCTCTTCCTTGGGCTTGCCGCCACGGGTCGTGCCGATCACGCGCACGCCCTGCGGGTTGACGGCCGCCACGGAGACCAGCGGGTCTTTCTTGGCATCCACGTCCATCAGCGTCAGGCCGCGCCCGCCGTTCGATTGCAGCTTGAGCTCATCCAGCCCGAAGACCAGCATGCGCCCTTCTTGGGCCAGGCAGGCCACCTGCGTGTGCGTGGGCTTGACCTGCACCGGCGGCAGGATCGTGTCGCC
>CANBUA010000181.1 GCA_947372535.1 Burkholderiales bacterium | reverse complement strand
GAGGTTCTCTTGGTAGTACTTGCGCAGCTCTTCTTCGCTCACCGAAACACGGCTTTTGAGAGCATCAAGATCGAGTACCACATACTGAACGTCAGCGCGCTCAGGCATCATGAATGCAGAAGCCTGAGCCGGTTCGTCGAAGAATTTTTTGAGCTGCTCTGACGTCGGGTTCAATGCCGCTGCATAGCTCTTGGATTCGAATTTCATCCACTGAACATCACGCACCTGGAACAAAGATTCCACGGCAATCTTGTTGGCCGCTGAAGAGGCCGAAGCGGTGCCCTCGACGCCGCCCGTGACTTGAGACAAGGAGATCTGTTGGCGCATGCGCTCGGCGAATTGAGCCGAGGTGATGCCCTGTGCTTCAAGCAGTTTCGTGTTGAGCGAACCATCTGCATTTCGCAGCGCAGAGAAATCAGGTGAGGTCGAAAACAAGCGCAGGACTCGTGAATCCGGCACCTGCAGGTGCTGGTCATTCACTGCGGAAAACATGATCTTGTCCATCAGCAGGCTGTCGAGGGCGCTGCGCTTGACCTCCGGTGCGTCGAGCTTGCTCGAATCCGCATTGGGCTGTTGGGACTTGATCCGCTCCACCAAGCGACGATGCGCCAGATCCAGCTCACCATCGGTCACCTTCTGTCCTGCCACCTTGGCCACGACCTGGCTGTCGTTGAAGAAGTTGTCATAGCCCTGCATGGCCCCGCCGATGAACGACAGCGCAATCAGAACAACCAGCACACCGAGAAAAATACGTGAGTTGTTGCGAACAAAATCAAACATGTCGGGCCTATGGTGGTCCTGCTTAGCAGCCTTGAAAGGCGTGTTTTTGTGCAGCTTGGAATGGCACAAAGGCGAACCTGAGTTCGCCTTTGCCGTGTATCGGTTGGTGGGTGCTGAGGGGCTCGAACCCCCGACCTACGCCTTGTAAGGGCGCCGCTCTACCAACTGAGCTAAGCACCCGATAGTGTGTTCGGCCGCTATTTTAGTTCAAAGCGTCCTTGAGGGCCTTGCCTGGCCGGAACTTTGGCAACTTTGCTTTTTTGATCTTGATGGGCTCGCCTGTGCGAGGGTTACGGCCAGTGCGCGCAGCGCGCGTGGTGACCGCGAAGGTCCCGAAGCCCACCAGCGACACGGTGCCGCCTTTTTTCAGCGTGGTGCGCACACCACCAATCACGGCCTCCAGTGCACGCCCGGCCGCCGCTTTGGAAATGTCAGCCTGCGTGGCGATGTGATCAATCAACTCGGACTTGTTCACGAAAAATCCCCTCTGGAAGGTGCCAAAAAACGACTCCGACAACGCTGCAAGAGGCACTGGTTCGGGCCCACCGCATTGTCTAAAGACAGACCTTGGTTGTCGCTCAACCGATTTGATTCTATGCCCAATACTTAAGCACTCCATCGCTTCCAGGGGCGTGGATGCACGCTTGACAGGCAGGGCGCATTCTGCAATGACACGCCCCCTTGCATGCGGCGCATTCAGGGGTTCAGCGGGACTTGGCGACGATGTCCGGGATGGACTTGCGCAGGTAATACGCCATGGACCAGACCGTCAAACCACAGGCGATGTAGATGAGCCAAGTGCCCAGCACCCGGGTGTGCAACAGCGGCGTGCCCAGCTCACCGTCGAACAGCAGCAAGGTGATCGCCGCCATCTGTGCACCGGTCTTGAGCTTGCCGACCATGTGAACGGCCACGCTCTTGGAGGCGCCGATCTGCGCCATCCACTCACGCAAGGCTGAGATCGCGATCTCGCGACCGATGATGATCAGCGCCACGATGGCGTTGACGCGCCCCAACTGCAGCAGGATCAGCAAAGAGGCGCAAACCAGGAACTTGTCGGCCACGGGATCAAGGAATGCCCCGAACGACGAGGTCTGGTTCCAGCGGCGGGCCAGCCAGCCATCGAGCCAATCGGTCAGGGCCACCACCACGAACAGGAAGCACGCTAGCGCATTCATTTCTGCCGGGGGCAGATGCAGGTAAAACACACCCACGATCAGCGGGATCGCGACGATCCGCGCCCACGTGAGCAGGGTGGGCAGGTTCCAGAACATGGGCTCGATTGTGCCTTGTCAATGGCAAACGCACACGGTCAGGCATCAGCTTTATTGCAGGTGATTCAACAGGCTGCTGTGGGTACAGCCGTTCAACGGTCCAGCGTCAGTGGCTTGAACTTGCGCTGGTCGTTGAACAGGAAGGTTTCGGTGAAACGCCATGGCTTGGGCAGGTGCGAGACATCACCGAAAGGCTCCGCGCGGTGCAAAGCCGCCTTCGCGATTTCCACCGTGTCGCGGGCCTGGTGCGGATAGCGCATCACGTCGATGTAGCGGATCGAGCCGTCGCCATTGAGCTGGATGGAGAACACCGGAATCGCCAGCAGTACATCGGGCACCTTGCCCGTGTAGCTGATGTTGGGGTTGGCGGCCACCAGGCGGTGCGCTGCCTGCTCGCGCACCTGTGCCCAATTGCGAGGCTTGCCCGGTGGGCCAAGGCGCGGGGCAGGCTCTGATTTGAGCTTGCTGCTTTGGGATGCCGGCGCGGTCTTGCCGGTGGCGGCCTGCGTGGTACTGCCGGTGCTACCAACAGGGTTGGCAGGTGTGCTGGCTGATGCAGCCTTGTCACGGCCGTCGCCATGCATTCCGCCGCAACCGACCAAGCAAGCGGCGGTCATCGCCAGACTGGTCACGCCAGCCAGAAGCCGGACATCAACGCAAAGCATGGTAGATCTCATGAGCCAATTCCTGGGAGATGCCATCGACCGAGGCCAGATCCTCGACGCTGGCGTTGACCACCCCCCGCAAGCCGCCAAAGCGCTGCAGCAACTTGGCGCGGCGCTTGGGGCCGACGCCGGGGATTTCTTCGAGCTTGCTGCCACCGGTGCGCACGCTGGCCCGCTTGGCTCGCATACCAGTGATGGCAAAACGGTGGGCCTCGTCGCGGATCTGCGCCACCAGCATCAGCGCGGCGGAGTTGGGCGCCATTTGCAGCTTGGGCCGGCCATCGGCAAACACCAGTTCTTCCAGGCCCACTTTGCGGCCCTCGCCTTTTTCCACACCCACCAGCAAGCCGATGTCCAGGCCGAGGGATTCGAACACCTCCCGCGCCATGGACACCTGGCCCTTGCCCCCGTCGACGAGCACCAGGTCGGGCATGCGCTCGAGCTTGCCGCCACCGTAGCGCCGCTGAAGCACCTGCTTCATGGCCGCGTAGTCATCGCCCGGGGTGATGTCGTTGATGTTGTAGCGCCGGTACTGCGAGGATTGCATCTTGTGCGTCTCATAGACCACGCAGGAAGCCTGTGTCGACTCGCCGGCCGTGTGGCTGATGTCGAAGCACTCGATGCGCAGGCTGGCCAGGGCATCGCCCTCGGCATTGGCATCCAGCGCCATGTCCAGCGCATCGACCAGGGCACGGGTGCGCGCCTGCTGCGAGCCTTCTTCGCTGAGCAGGCGCCCCAAGGCCAGCTCGGCGCCCTTGATGGCCATGTCCAGCCAGCTGCGGCGCTGCTCGCGTGGCTGCAGCACCACCGTGATCTTGCGGCCGCCCTGGCGGCCCAGCGCCTCGATGAGTTCAGGGTCCACCGGGTGGCTGAGGATGAGCAGCGCGGGGGCGCCGCCTTCCAGGTAGTGCTGGGCCACGAAGGCTTCCAGCACGCGGACTGCCGTGGCCTGCTCGTGGTCATCGGAGGTCGGCGATTCGACGCCCTCTTCTTCGGGCTCCAGCACGTGGTCCTGCACATGGACCGGGAAATGGGCACGGTCGCCCAGATGACGCCCCCCGCGCACCATGGCCAGGTTCACGCAGGCGCGCCCGCCATCGACTTTCACGGCCAGGATGTCGGCATCCTTCTCCAGGCCGGTGTCGACCGACTGCTGGTGCAACACCTTCGAGAGCGAGTTGAGTTGGTCGCGGATCTCCCCGGCCTTCTCATAGGCCATGTTCTCCGCGTAGCTCATCATCTTGGCTTGCAGGTTCTCCAGCACAGCCTGCTGATCGCCCAGCAGGAATTTCTCGACGTTGTTCACATCGCGCCGGTAGTCCTCTTCGCTGATCAGGCCGACACACGGGCCGCTGCAACGCTTGATCTGGTACAGCAGGCAAGGACGGGTGCGGTGGTTGTAGACCGAATCCTCGCAAGTGCGCAGCATGAACACCTTCTGCATGAGCAGGATGGTTTCCTTGACCGCCCAGGCGTTCGGATAGGGGCCGAAGTAGCGGTGCTTGCGATCGACCGAGCCACGGTAATACGCCAGACGCGGGAATTCGTGCGAGGCGATCTTGAGGTAGGGGTAGCTCTTGTCGTCCCTGAACAGGATGTTGAAACGCGGGTTGAGCGTCTTGATCAGGTTGTTCTCGAGCAGCAGGGCCTCGGCCTCGCTGCGCACCACCGTGGTTTCCAGCCGGTCGATCCGGGACACCATGAAGCCGGTGCGCGTGCCGCCATGGTTCTTGTGGAAATAGCTGGAGACGCGTTTGCGCAGATCGCGCGCCTTGCCGACGTAGAGCACATCGCCCTTGGCGTCGAAATAACGGTAGACGCCCGGCAAGGCAGGCAGGGCCGCGACCTCGCCCAGCAGGCGGCTCCAGGTGGCGTTTTGCGCGATCGCGTCGGTGGGCAGATCCTCAGGATCCGAAGGGGTGACCTCTGTCATATGAGGCGCGAGGATAATCCAAGCGCATGCGCTGGGACATTTTTTGCAAGGTCATCGACAACCACGGGGACATCGGCGTGTGCTGGCGCCTGAGCCGCGACCTGGCCGCGCGTGACCAATCGGTCAGGCTCTGGGTCGATGACCGCAGCGCTTTGGCGTGGATGGCGCCCGAGGTATTGCCCGATGGTCGCGGTCATGAGGGCGTCGAGGTGCTTCAGTGGCCGTCGGCGCCCCAACCCTTGCCACTGGACATTCAGCCCGCCGACGTGGTGATCGAAGCATTCGGCTGCGATTTGCCCGTGGATTTCGTGGCGCGCATGCAGCGGCCCGAACCGCCCCGCTGGGTGAACCTGGAGTACCTGAGTGCCGAGGACTACGTCGAGCGCAGCCACGGTCTGGCCTCTCCCGTATTCAGTGGCCCGGGTGCAGGGTTGAAGAAGCGATTTTTCTATCCGGGCTTCACGACTCGCACAGGCGGATTGTTGCGTGAGGACGGCATGATCTCGCGCTTGACGGCCCTGGCATCGTCCGATGCGCAACGCCAGCAGGCCTTGCGGGATCTGAACGTGGCCTGGCAACCCGGGCAACGGGTGATGACCTTGTTCTGTTACGACGATTCGCCCGTCGAGGCCTTGTTGCGGCAACTGAGTTCGAATTCGCAGGCGATCGTCAATGCCGGTGCAGCGCCGGGCACTGAGCCCCCGCCCTGGCTCGTGCTGCTCACACCGGGGCCGGCCACGCGACAGGCCACCTGCCTTGAAGATCAAGGGCTGGCGTTGCCTGGCCTGCATCTGCAAACACTGCCCGCCCTGACCCAGCCGGATTTCGACACCCTGCTGGCCTGCAGCGACCTCAACTTCGTGCGCGGCGAAGACTCCGCCGTGCGAGCACTCTGGGCCGGCCGCCCGCACGTCTGGCAAATCTATCGACAGGACGACGGTGTGCATGCCGACAAGCTGCATGCCTTCATGGACCGCTGGATGGCCAATTGGCCGGCACCGCTTCGAGCTGCCACGACCACCTTGTGGGCACAGTGGAACGCCCTGCCCGGCTTGCCAACCGCGTCATCTCAAATGGGCGGCACACAGGCCGACCTGTCTGTGCTGGGTCAATTGCTGGACGGCCCAATGTGGCCCTCGTGGCAGACAGCCAGCCGCCAATCCAGCCTGGATCTGGCCCGACAAGAAGACCTGGCCACTCAATTGTTGGCTTTCGTCCGCAGCCCGGGTTAAAATCATGGGCTACGCGCAAGTTTGCGCCCCCATTTCACTATTTTTGACGCTCCCTTAGGGGCCACCAACCATGAAAACCGCACAAGAAATCCGCGCAGGTAACGTGATCATGCAGGGCAAGGACCCCATGGTCGTGCTCAAGACCGAATACAGCCGTGGTGGTCGTGGTGCCGCCACCGTGCGCATCAAGATGAAGAGCCTGTTGAACGGCTTCGGCCAGGAAACCGTGTTCAAGGCCGACGACAAGATGGACCAGATCATCCTCGACAAGAAGGATTGCACCTACTCCTACTTCGCCGATCCGATGTACGCCTTCATGGACGCCGAGTACAACCAGTTCGAGATCGAAGCCGAAAACATGGGCGATGCGATCAACTACCTGCAAGACGGCATGGAAGCCGAAGTCGTGTTCTACGACGGCAAGGCCATCTCGGTCGAACTGCCCACGACCGTTGTGCGCGAAATCGAAACCGAACCCGCCGTCAAGGGCGACACCTCCGGCAAGGTCATGAAACCCGCCCGCATCGTCGGCACCGGCTTCGAAATCCCCGTGCCCCTGTTCGTCGATTCCGGCGACAAGATCGAAATCGACACCCGCACCCACGAATACAAAAAGCGTGTCTGATTTCACGCTTTTGTCGAGCAGGACACCTTCGGGTGTCCTTTTTTTTGCTCGATTGCTGGAGATTTACTGGCGTTTTTCCGATCATGCAGCCAAGCCCATCCGGCCATACTGGGCGGACACCCCGTGCTTTTTTGACAAAGGTTGGCCGACATGCATCAAGAACATCTGCGCGTTCTGCTCGTGGAAGATCAACCAGCGCTGCGCATGCACCTGGCGCACCAATTGGCTGACCTGGGGCACCAGGTCATCGAGGCGGACAACGCGCAGTCGGCCCTCAGCCAGTTCCATGAGCACCAGCCCGACTTGGTGCTGCTGGACGTGATCCTGCCCGAGCAAGACGGTTACTGGCTGGCACGCCAGATCCGCCGCCAGGAAGGCAGCCGCTGGACGCCCATCATCTTCCTCTCGGCGATGACGCACGAGAACGACCTCCAGCAAGGCATCGACGCTGGCGGTGACGACTACCTGACCAAGCCGGTCTCACCCGTCGTGCTGCGCTCCAAGCTGCTGGCCATGCAGCGCCTGCTGTACATGCGCAACCAGTTGGCCCGCGCCACCGAAGACCTGCGCACGGCCAACTACCGCCTCACCCACCTGAGCTCACACGATGAACTCACGGGCCTGGGCAACCGCCGTGGCCTCAACGAGCGCTTGAACCAGTACATCGGGCAGGCCCGGCGCGAGAAGCAGCCGCTGTCGATGATCATGTGCGACGTGGATCACTTCAAGCGCTACAACGACAGCCTGGGCCATGTCGAAGGCGACCGCTGCCTGCAACACCTGGCGGCCGTGCTGACCCAGTCTTGCCGTCGTCCGCTGGACTACCCCGCCCGCTACGGCGGCGAGGAGTTCGCCATCCTGCTGCCCAACACGCCTGCCGAAGGCGCGGCGACTTTTGCCATGACGCTGCTGCGTCAGTTGAACGCCCAGGCCGTCGAGCACCCGGATTCGCCATTGGGCCCTTACCTGACGATCTCAGGCGGCGTCAGCACCTGCATCCCGGACGAGCAAACCACGGCCCAGACGCTGATCCGCGCGGCCGACGATTCGCTCTATGCCGCCAAGACCCGGGGGCGCAATCGCTTCGTGGACCTGGTCACAGGGCTGGACACTGCCCAGGCCGAGCCACCGGAGACGCCTTTGTCAACGGCATCCTCACTCGATGTGAAGGCAGCGCCGGCCACCTGACTCAGGGCGCTACTGGCCCGCTGGCCGATGCCGCCGCAGGCACTGGTACGGGCACCGCCAACGGCACAGAAGGCATGGGCAAGTTGGTCACGGGTGCCGCTGGGGCGCCACATGAGTGGGCCTGTCCCAGCCCCTTCAGGTAAGCGCGCCGAATCGAGCCGGCCGTGATGGCCGCCGCCACGCGGCGCGAATGCCGCTCGGCCCCCGTGAGCTTGCGAATCCACCCCCGAAACGGCAGGATGCCTTCGGCCGTGTTCCTCAGTGCGGAAACCGACGCATTGCCCACCTCGCCCATGCCGCGCTCCAGCAGGCTGGGGTTGTTGGCCGATGGCGGGGTGTCCAGATCGGCGCCCAAGACGGCGTCCAGTGACTGAACCTGCACCATCAGGTTGACACAGGACAAATCAGCAGGCAACGCATAGGGCGCGACCAGCGCCTCCTTGAGCGCATCCGGAATGGCGGTGCGGGTGAGGTTCAAATCGGTCAGCGGCGTGATCATGGCCTCGCCCATGCGGTTGGGCATTGACGGCGCGCTGGCGGCTTGGCTGGCGGGCTGCGATGCGGCTGGGCTGCTCACGGATGGCTGGTTGGCGCAAGCGGCCAGCGACATCCACAGCAAGGCCGGGCAAATGCGACGAATGATCATGGTGCTCCTCTGAGGTTTTTGGGAAATGGCCGGCCATGGCCGGCAAATGCACGAGTCTAGCCGCAGCACATCCACACGCCATGGCGGTGGCGTGCAAGCGCCGCTCAGGCCGCCTGAGGCCGCTGACGCGCCACCGCCATGACCTCTTGGGCCGTGCGGTCCTTGAGCCGGTGATCCGACCAGACCTGCCGCCAGTGTCGTGCACCCGGCAAGCCGTTGTAGAGCCCCAGCACATGCCGCATCACCTGCGACCAGCGGACCTCGCCATGTGCCCAGCCCTTGGTGCGGGCCACCTCGGCATCGGTGTAGGCCACCATGGCTTCTTCGATGGCGCCGCGTGTCAAAGGGGTCTCGCGGGGCGCATGCCCGTAGAAGAGCTCATCCCAATCGGACAGGATCCAGGGCGTGTGATAGGCCGCGCGGCCCACCATGGCGCCATCGAGCGTCACGCCATCGAGCACCGCGCCAGGCTGCAACTGGGCCAGGCATTGCTCATTGGTCGCCAGACCGCCATTGAGCACGATGGTCAGGTGCGGAAACTCGCGTTTGAGCTGGTGCACGAAGTCGTAGCGCAGCGGCGGGATGTCGCGGTTTTCCTTGGGGCTCAGGCCCTTGAGCCAGGCATTGCGCGCATGCACGATGAAGACTTGGCAGCCCGCATCGGCGATGGTGCCCACGAAATCTCGCACGAAGCCGTAGTCCTCGATCTTGTCGATGCCGGTGCGGTGCTTGACGGTGATCGGCACCTTGGCATCGCCGCCGGTGGCATCGATCATCGCTTTGACGCAATCGGCGACCAGGCTGGCCTCGTTCATCAGGCAGGCGCCGAACGCACCACGCTGAACACGCTCGCTGGGGCAACCGCAGTTGAGGTTGACCTCGTCGTAGCCGCGCTCCTGGGCCAGCTTGGCGCAGATGGCCAGATCGGCCGGCTCGCTGCCGCCCAGTTGCAGCGCCACCGGGTGCTCCGCCTCGTTGTAATCGAGGAAGCGCATCATCTTGCCGTGCACCAGCGCGCCCGTGGTCAGCATCTCGGTGTAGAGGCGCGCCTCGCTGCTGAGCATGCGGTGAAAGGTGCGGCAGTGGGTGTCAGTCCAATCCAACATCGGTGCAACGCACATGCGCCAGGGCGATGGCGATGGTGTCGAGCCGGTGGCTTGTGAGTTATCGGTGGTCATGTCAACTCAGGATCTTGGAACCCCATTTTCCCAGACTTGACACCCTCAGGCTCAAACGACCCTGGAAAAACCGCTGACTTGCCGCTGCGTGAAGTAGCGATCGAAAACCATGGCCACGGTGCGCACGACATGCCAGCCGGCCGGGGTCACCGTCACCGATCGCTGACCGACGGTGACCAAGCCGTCCCGCACCATGGCCTGGAGCGTCGCCAGTTCGCGGCTGAACTCGTCAAGCACGTGGATGGACCAGCGTTGCTCGATCTCGTCGAAGTCCAGATGGCCCCGGCACATCACCGACATGATCACGTCACGGCGGATCTGGTCATCGCGCGTCAACCAGAGGCCGCGCTCGGTGGCAAAAGATC
>CANBUA010000180.1 GCA_947372535.1 Burkholderiales bacterium | reverse complement strand
TGGGACCGTTACGTCAAGGCCAAAGCCAGGCGCGAACCTTTCGCGGACGCGATCGCAGAGCGTGACACCCCACGCGGCCGCATCGCAGTCAGCATCAGCGGCACGCCTGTGTTCAACAGCCTGGGTCGCTTCATGGGTTATCGAGGCTCCAGCCGCAACGTCACTCGGCAACTCGAACTGGAAAGCAAGGCCCGCTACCAGGATCACCTGCTTCGCCAAGCGGTCGAAACCTTCCAGGCCGGCGTCATGATCACCGACCCACAAGGCCGCATCGTCCAGGCCAATCGCCACTGGCGCGAGCGCCTGGGCATCGCCGATCTCAACAGCGCCCCAAGCTGGCCAGAGCTGGTGCGCCAGCTCATCAAGGAAGGTCACTACGGGACCCTTGCGGCGGGACGCGAGGAGGATTTCTTCCAGTGGCGCATGGGCATCGTCGATCAAGCCGACAGCGTCGCCCTGCGCACCAATGATGTCCTGCTGATGTGCCAGGACCACCGCCTGCCCGATGGCAGCATCGTGCATTTCTCCACCGAAGTCAGCGCCAGCGAGCGGGATGCCGTGACATTGCAGGCCGTGCTTCAAGCCGACCTCTCCCTGGGTCTGCTGGTGGTCGAAGCTGCAGAAGGCCGCTTCCCCGTGGTGTATGCCAATGCTGGTGTGGCTCACATGGCGGGCATCGCCAAGGATGCCCTGACCGGCAAGCCTTGCCTGGATGTGTTCAAAACCTTGGGCGCCACCGCCCAAGTGCACGCCAGCTTGCAAAACGCTCTGGCACAAGGCCAGTCCTGCGTGGCCGTGCTGGGCATGACAGCCAACCCGCAACAGCTGCATCCCCGTGCTTTCGAGATGCGGCTGACGCCAATGATCAGCACCGAGGGCCATGTCCAGCACTTCATGGTGTTGCTGCACGACGTCACCGACCGCCAGACCGCGGCTGAAAAACTGCGCGTCAGCGAAGAGCTCTACCGCTGCGTGGCCGCCACCATCAGCGACGGCCTGCTGGTCGTCGGGCTGGACGGCAAGCTGGTCGCCATGAACCCAGCAGGCAACCGCATCCTCGGCCTGGGCAAAGACCAGGTCCACGAGCTGTTCGGTGCGGCCCTGGACATCGGACTGCTCAAGGAAGACCTGTCGGCCCCACTGCCCGCCGACGAAGTGCCTTGGCTGCGCACCGCGCGCACCGGTCAGCGACTGCGCAACCAAGTCTTCCCCCTGCGCACGCATCATGACGAACTGGTGTGGATCCAGCTGTCATGCCATCAACTGGCGATCGCTTCGGAGACCAGCCCCTTCGCGGTGGTCACCACCTTCCGCGACATCACCCAGGAACGTGCCGCCGCGCAAGCGCTCGCGCGCAGCGAAGAGCGCTGGAAATTCGCGCTCGAAGGGGCAGGCGATGCCGTCTGGGATTGGGCCGTAGGCCATGGCACGGTGTTTTACTCCAAGCGCTGGCGCGAGATGCTGGGCTTCATGGAAGACCACGAGAGCGAATCCATGCAGTGGATCGACCGCATCCACGAGACCGAGCGCGATCAGATTGCAAGCGCCTTCGACGATTACTGCCACGAAGGCCACGGCATTTTCCAGACAGAGTTCCGCATCCAGCACAAACAGGGGCACTACATCTGGATTCTGTGCCGGGGCAAGGTCGTTCGCCGCGACAGCGATGGGCTGCCACTGCGCGTGGTCGGCACCCATTCAGACATCAGCCTGATCAAGCAGGCTGAAGATGCCATGCGCGAAAAACGCTCGGCGGAATTGGCCAACCAGGCTAAGACGGAATTCCTCTCGCGCATGAGCCACGAGATCCGCACGCCGCTCAACGCCGTGCGCGGTTTTGCCCAATTGCTGGCCCACCACATCAAGGCGGACGCCTCCTCGGATGCGCGCAGCTACGTCGCCCATATCCTGCACAGCAGTGAATTGCTCAGCGATCTCGTCAGCGATGTGCTCGATCTACAACAGATTGAAGCGGGCGCCATGCACCTTCATTGCGAGCGGCTGGACATCACCGAGGTGCTCCGGCCCTGCATCGCCATGTTCGAACCACAGGCCGGCAAACTGGGTATTTCACTGGCTGTCGACTTTCAGCACACAGGCGCCGCATGGGCTGACAAACGCCGGCTGACCCAGGTGATCAACAACCTGGTCTCCAACGCCATCAAGTACAACCAACCCGGCGGACGCGTCACGGTCTCGACACGCGACCTGGCGCCCGACCGCTGGCAGTTGAGCGTTCAGGACACCGGTCCCGGCATGAGTTCGGAGCAGATGGCCAAGCTTTTTCAACCCTTCGAACGGTTGGGAAAGGACACTTCCACTATCGAAGGCACGGGCCTTGGCCTTATCATCACCAAATCGCTTGTAGAGGCCATGGGAGGTTGCTTGGACATCAATAGCCTGATTGGCGAGGGAAGTCGTTTGACCGTCACCCTCAATCAGTCGTCGCCCGAACCTGAGGCCGCACTGACGCCGTCTGCCAACGGCGTTGAATCCATCAGCCCCCCCGATCCGGCGTACACCGCAGAGGTGGCCGCGAACGATCAGCATCCGTGCACGGAGACCATGCCCTTGCGCGTGATGTACGTGGAGGACAATCGCATCAACGCCATGCTTTTCGAAGAGGCCTTGCGCCCCTACCCCGAATTGCAACTCGAGGTGGCCGAAGACGGCCAGGACGCCATGACGGTGGCGAAATCGCATCGGCCGCAGGTATTGGTGATCGATGCCCACCTACCGGGCATGACCGGTTTCGAGGTGCTGAGCGCTCTGCGCACCCTGCCGGGCATCGACGACATCCCTGCCTACATGTGCTCGGCCGATGCCCTGCCCGAAGACATCGCCAAGGCGCGCCAGGCCGGTTTTGCTGGTTACTGGACCAAGCCCATCGACATCCAGCAGGTGACCCAAGAGCTTTGCAAGATCGCCCGCCAAGGGCGCTGATACATCAAAGGGCGCGTCTGCCCGGGCCTCAATGCGCCCCACAATGTGGGCCATGAGCACCACCGCCAAAGAACCGCCCTTCGATCATGCGCAACGCCCTCTGACCGGCGTGCTCATCGTCAACCTCGGCACACCCGATGCCCCCACGCCGTCCGCCCTGAGGCGCTACCTCGGGCAATTCCTGAGCGACCCGCGGGTCGTGGAAATCCCCCACTTGCTCTGGCTGCCCATCCTGCACGGGATCATCCTGCGCACACGGCCGGCCAAATCGGCCGCCAAATACGCCAGCATCTGGACCAAGGACGGCTCGCCGCTGCGCGTCTGGACCGACAAACAAGCCGCCATGCTGCAAGGCTATCTGGGCGAGCGCGGCCACCGACTGAGCGTGCGTTGGGCGATGCGTTATGGCCAGCCCTCGATTGCCAGTGCGCTTGATGCCTTCAAGGCCGAAGGCGTGCGTCGCGTGCTGGTGATGCCGCTTTATCCCCAATACAGCGGCGCGACCACGGCCAGCGTGATGGACGATGTGTTCGCCTGGGGCCGACGCACCCGCCTGCTGCCCGAGCTGCGCACCATCAACCATTTCCACGACGATCCGCGCTACATCGAGGTGCTGGCCGAGAGCGTGCGCCAGCACTGGCGCCAGGAGCAAGGCATCCGCGGTGACAAGCTGGTGATGAGCTTTCATGGCATGCCCGAACGCACCCTGCATTTGGGCGACCCCTATCACTGCGAATGCCACAAGACGGGGCGCCTGCTGGCGGAGCGCCTGGGCCTGGGCAAGGACGAGTACGTCATCACCTTCCAGAGCCGCTTCGGCAAGGCCAAGTGGCTGGAGCCCTACACCGAGCCGACCTTGCGCAAGCTGGCCAAATCGGGCGTCAAGCGGGTGGATGTGATTTGCCCGGCCTTCGTATCGGACTGCATCGAAACGCTGGAAGAGATCGCCATGGAGGGCAAACAGGCCTTCCTGAGCAGCGGCGGGCAGAGCTTCAATTACATCCCCTGCCTCAATGCCGGCCATGACTGGATCACGGTGCTGGCCAGCTTGTGCGAGCAGCATCTGCAAGGCTGGCCGACCAAGGTCGAGCAGCAGGCCACGCAGGCTGACCTGCAAGCCACGGCGCAACGAGCCAAAGCGCTGGGCGCCAAGCGCTGACCATCAAAGCAAGGTCGGGGTCCCGCCTGCTTCGGCCGCATCGTCGATGTCGAGGGGATCGCCCGGCAACAGCGCTTGAGCCTGGGTCTCGGGCATGGCCTCGACCTGCTTGAGCGCCCGCGTCATGACGCGCGTGCGGGTCTCGACACTGGCGATGTTGTTGCTGGCCTCTTCCAGCTTCTTCTTGGTCTTGGCCAGGATGTCGCCGAACTTGCCGAACTCGTTCTTGACGGCGCCCAGCACCTGCCAAACCTCTGATGAGCGCTTCTCCAGCGCCAGCGTGCGGAAGCCCATCTGCAAGCTGTTGAGCGTGGCCAGCAAGGTGGTCGGACCGGCCAGCATGACGCGGTACTCGCGCTGCATGGCTTCGACCAGGCCGGGGCGCCTCAAGGCTTCGGCATACAAGCCCTCGGTGGGCACGAACAGGATGCCGAAATCAGCCGTGTGCGGTGGCCCGATGTACTTGTCGCGGATGGAACGCGCTTCCAGGCGCAGGCGCGTCTCCAGCCCCTTGGCGGCCTGCTCCACACCCACAGCGTCGGCGCGATCCTGGGCTTCGAGCAGGCGCTCGTAATCCTCTCGCGGGAACTTGGCATCAATGGGCAGCCACAGCGGCGCCGAATCCGGCCCGCCGCGCCCGGGCATGCGGATGGCGAACTCCACCCGCGCGCCCGAGCCTGGCACCGTCTCCACGTTGACCGCGTACTGCTCCAGCGTGAACACCTGTTCCAGCAGCCCGGCCAGTTGCACCTCACCGAAGATGCCACGCGTCTTGACGTTGCTCAGGACGCGGTTGAGCGAGCCCACGTCGCTGGCCAGGCGTTGCATCTCGCCCAGGCCTTTGTGGACCTGGTCCAGGCGCTCGGCGACTTGCTTGAAGCTTTCGCCCAGACGGGCTTCCAACGTGGCATGGAGCTTTTCGTCCACGGTCTGGCGCATCTGCTCCAGCTTCTTCTCATTGTCGGCTTGCAGGGCCTGCAGCCTGGTCTCCACCGTCTGGCGCACTTCGAGCAGGCGGCGGTCGTTCGACTCGGTCAAGGCACGCAGTTGCTCGGTCACGCCATCGCCCAAGCGCTTGAGGGCGTTCTCTTGCGCTTCGTTGAAGCGGGCCAGGGCCACGGCCTGGGCCTCGCGCAAAGATGCAGCCTGCAAACCCTGCTGGTGCGTGGCATCACGCAGCACATCGCTCAGCCCTTGCTGCATGGCGGCCAGTTGAACGCGGAAACTGTCGAGTTGCTCGTTCTGAGTGCGGGTGGCATCCCCGGCCTGAGCCAGCAAGGTCTGCTGAAATTGCGCCAGCGAGGCGCCAAGTTCCTGACGCGTGCCGGTGGCGCTGCGGGAAATTTCGTCGCGCAGATCGCGCTCCAACTGGTCGCTGCGGCGAGCCAAATTTTGACCAAGCTCGCTCACAGATTGCATGACCGCGTGTTGAGGACGCAGCACCAGCCACATCAGGAGCAACAGGTTCAAGGACAAAAGGATGAGCACAAGCCAGTTCATGCGGCGCATTGTCTCAGAGGGTTGGACATGCGTGAACATCACGTGACTTGGGCTATGCTTGGCGCCAAAGTGCGCAAGGCACATTTTTAAATAATTTCAAATTTCAGGAAGCTCACCCATGTTTTTGATGCCGTCAAAACGGTCAGGCGCCATTGCCCTGGCCTTGGTCATTTCGCAAATGCCAGCATGGGCTGCGCCCTTGCAATATCAGGCCACCCTCATTGCCTCGCCAAGCTTCGAGAACAGCGAGGGCAGCTTCAACCCTATAGCCGTCAACGATCCTGGGCAGGCCACTGGCGCATTCAATTTCTCAACCGTCGTGCGCACGTTCTTGCCAGACACGGTCACGCCTGAGGGCACCATCCGCAACTTCACGTTCCAGGATCAGGAAGCGGCCATCCTGGACCATGGCGTCTTGACCAGATTGGGGACCATGGGCCTGCTCAACAGCAGTGCCTCTGGCATCAATGCGCAGGGACAAGTCAGCGGTACCGCCTCGAGCAGTGTCCGGCACAGCACCAGTACCCTCATGCAAGGTGGACAACTGTGGACGACCTTGAGCGACTCTCGTGCTTTCTTGTATTCGGACGGCACCTTGACCGATCTGGGCACACTGGGCGGATCGTTCAGCGAGAGCACGGCCATCAACGCCTCAGGCCAGGTCTTGGGCAACTCGACCACCACGGCCGACAATGACGACGCCAAGCGGCAAGCCTTCATCTATTCGAAAGGCCAGCTGACCGGGCTGGGGACATTGGGTGGCAGCTTGAGTCGCGCCAATGCGTTCAATGACTCAGGGCTGGTCACCGGGTCATCGCTGAATGCCCAGGACAAGCTTCAGGCTTTCATCTACCAGGATGGCCTGATGACTGGCCTGAACGTCGGCGGCGAATTCAGCACGGGCACGGCCATTTCGTCGGATGGGCGCATTGCCGGTCAGTTGACCTTGTCCGATGGTTCGCAGCAGGTTTTTCTCTACCAGAGCGGCCAAGTCACGTTGCTGAACCTGCCGATGATCACTGGCGGCAAAAGCTTCGCCAGCGCGAAATCCGTCAATGACCGGGGTGACGTCGTCGGCCATGCCCTGACCGGCGACTACCGCGACATGGTCTACCTGTACACCGATGGCCAGGCTCAGGACATCAACAGCCTGCTCGATCCAGCCAGTCAACTCAACGTGACCGTCAGCGATGTCTTGTCGATCGATGACGAGGGCCGGATCATGGCTTTGGCCGGCAGCCAGCGTTATTTACTGACCCCCACAGGCAGTATCCCCGAGCCACAAAGCGCGCTGCTGATGTCCCTAGGCTTGCTGGCCATGACGCTGGCCAGCAAGCGCCGCTAAAGGCCAGGTTCAGGCCGCTAGCGCAAACCTGACGGGCGCGCCCGTCTTGGTTTGAACTTCTTCCTCGGTGATGCCCGGTGCCAGTTCCACGCACTGAAAGCCCTCGGGCGTCACGTCGATCACGCACAACTCGGTGATGATCCGATCGACCACGCCCACGCCGGTCAGTGGCAATGTGCACTTGGACAGCAACTTGTGGTCCGCGCCCTTGGCCGTGTGCTCCATCAGCACGATCACGCGCTTGACGCCGGCCACCAAGTCCATGGCGCCGCCCATGCCCTTGACCATTTTGCCGGGGATCATCCAGTTGGCCAGGTCGCCGTGCTCCGAGACCTGCATGGCACCCAGGATGGACAGGTTGATCTTGCCGCCGCGGATCATGGCAAAACTCTCGTGCGAGCCAAAAATCGATGACCCTGCGATCGTGGTCACCGTCTGCTTGCCCGCGTTGATCAGGTCGGCATCAACCTCGTCATCCGTCGGGAAGGGGCCGATGCCCAGCATGCCATTTTCGCTTTGCAGCCAGACTTCCGTGTCAGGCCGCACATGATTGGCCACCAGCGTGGGCAAGCCGATGCCCAGGTTCACGTAGAAGCCGTCTTCGAGTTCAGAGGCCGCTTTGGCGGCCATTTCGTCATGGGTCCAAGGCATGTTCAAACTCCCGCTTTTTCAGTGATGGTGCGCTTTTCGATGCGCTTTTCCGGGTGGGCGTTGACCACGATGCGGTGAACGTAGATGCCAGGCAGGTGCACGGCGTCCGGGTCGATGTCGCCGGTCTCCAGCAACTCTTCCACCTCGACCACGGTAATCTTGCCCGCCATGGCGGCGGCCGGGTTGAAATTGCGCGCCGTGCGACGGAAGATCAGGTTGCCGCTCTTGTCGGCCTTGTAAGCCTTGACCAGGGCTACTTCAGGCATGAGTGCGCGCTCCATCACGTAGGTCTCGCCATCGAACTCTCGCAACTCCTTGCCATCGGCCACGATGGTGCCCACGCCCGTCTTAGTGAAGAAGGCCGGGATGCCCGCGCCCCCTGCCCTGAGCTTTTCGGCCAAGGTGCCTTGCGGGGTGAATTCGAGTTCCAGTTCGCCAGCCAAGTATTGGCGCTCGAACTCCTTGTTCTCGCCCACGTAGCTGGAGATCATGCGTTTGATCTGACGGGTGTTGAGCAGCTTGCCCAAGCCAAAACCATCGACGCCGGCGTTGTTGGAGATCACCGTGAGGTCTTTGACGCCGCTGGCTTGCAGGGCATCGATCAGGGCCTCGGGGATGCCGCAGAGGCCAAAACCCCCCACAGCCATCAACTGTCCGTCTTTGACGATTCCGGCCAGCGCGCTGGCGGCATCGGGGTAGACCTTGTTCATCCAATCACTCCTTGGAAATGAGGGCGCGGTGCTGCACCGCAACAATCACAGCGTACACCGGCCGCCCCGTAGAAATCCAGTGAATTGGACGAAAAAAACGCCGCGATGAAGGCGGCGTTGCAGGCTCACGGCATGAGGCAGCGCTCACGAAGTCTGCCGGATGCAGGCTCTGTCATTTTTCGGGCAGCGCTGGCGGCGCATCCACCCCGGGCAAAGCCTGTAAAGGCCCTTCCAGCGAACGCAGGAAAGGCGGCAGGGGCAGCGGCCGACCATCCTGCATGCTGATCCACACCAAGGTGGCACCGCCGGCGGCATAGACCGACCCCGGATCGCCCTGCAACTCAACCGTGACGAAGGTGTCGATGCTGGTGCGCCCTGGGTTGGCCACGTAGAGCTTGAGCACCAGCTGACCGGGAAAGACCAAAGGCCGATAGAAATTGCAGAAGGTGTTGGCGATGACCGGGCCTTCGTCCTTGTTGTTGACTTGGCCGCTGATCGAATTGATCCACGACACCCGGGCCTGCTCCATGTACTTGAAATAGGTGGTGTTGTTGACGTGCCCCAGGCTGTCCATGTCGCCCCAGAAAATGGGCACGTTCACTTCGTGGACGAGCAGCTTGTGGTCTGGAATCTCGAATCTCATGGCAATGGCAGATGTATCGACGCGCGCGGCGCCCTCAAGGTCAAAGTGAGGCGTGACTGGCCGATTTCAAGGCGGCCCGTGAATGGTGAGGTCAACCTCAGGTCGATGTCACGCCGTCATCGGCGGAGATGATCGCGCCGTTGATGAAGTCGCTCTCGGGTGCGCACAGGGTGACCAGCATGGCGTCGAGGTGACGCGGCTGGCCCACGCGCTTGAGCGGCAAGCTCGCGATGAGCTTTTGGCCCTGCTCGGTCTGCCACAGATGGTGGTTGATCTCGGTGTCGATGTAGCCAGGGCAGATGGCATTGGTGGTGATGCCGTGACGCCCCCATTCGGCGGCCATCACCTTGGTCATGTGGATGACGGCAGATTTGCTGATGCAGTAGGCGCCGATCTTGGGTTGCACTTTGAGGCCGGCGGCCGAGGCGATGTTAACGATCCGCCCGCCCGTGAAAGTGCCCGGTGCCGCGCCATTGGCCCGCGCGATCATGCGCTTGGCCACTTCCTGCGCCATGAAAAAAGAACCGCGCACATTGGTGTCGAAGACGTAGTCGTAGCCCTCTTCAGTGACGTCGATCAGGCGTTCGCTGGTGCTGACGCCGGAGTTGTTGATCAAGATGTCAATGGCGCCGACTTCGGTCTCGGCGTGAGCCACCGCAGCGCGGATGCTGTCGATCTCGGTCACGTCCAGGCCTACCACGTGGGCATCGCCGCCACCAGCCTCGATTTCGGCACGCAGTGTCTTGAGTTTTTCGATGCGCCGACCGGCCAGCACGACGGCAGCGCCTGCCTTGGCCAGTGTCAGCGCGAAACGGGTGCCCAGGCCGCCCGAGGCGCCGGTGATCAGGGCCACACGGCCCGACAGATCGATGTTGTAGCTCATGAAAGATGTCCAGTTTTTGTTAGTCGTTGCAGACGTCAAACCCAGCGGGCCTA
>CANBUA010000179.1 GCA_947372535.1 Burkholderiales bacterium | reverse complement strand
CGGCGCGAGATCTCGTCCAGGAAGTGCTCGGCGATCAGGGGCACGTCCATGGCCCGGTCACGCAAGGGCGGCAGGTGGATCGGGAAGACGTTGAGGCGGTAGAGCAGGTCTTCGCGCAGCTTGTTGGCGCGCACGGCCTGGTCAGGCGGGCGGTTGGTCGCGGCGATGATGCGCACGTCCGTGTCCAGCACCTGGGTGGAGCCCACGCGCATGAAGGTGCCCGTCTCCAGAACGCGCAGCAGCTTGACCTGCAAGTCCAGCGGCATCTCGGTGATTTCGTCGAGGAACAAGGTGCCGCCAGCGGCACGCTCGAAAAAGCCTTGGTGCTGACGATCGGCACCCGTGAAGCTGCCACGCTCGTGACCGAAGATTTCGCTCTCGATCAGGTGGGGCGAGATGGCGCCGCAATTGACGGCCAGGAAGGGCCGGTTGCGACGGCGGCTCAGGTCATGGACTGTCTTGGCGACGACTTCCTTACCGCAACCGCTCTCGCCGGTGATGAACACCGTGATAGCCGTGCCCGAGACACGCAGGATCTGCTCGTAGACCTTGCGCATGGCGGGCGAGCGGCCCCACAACAAACCGAAATGGCCTTCGCGCTCCAGGCCTTCCATCAAATCGGACGCTTCTGCACGCAAGGCCGAGGGCTTGATGACGCGCGAGAGGATGCCGCTGAGCTGCTTGACGTTGATCGGCTTGACCAAATAATCGGCCGCGCCCAGGCGCAAAGCCTGGATGGAGGTCTCCAGGCTGGCGTGCCCGGTGATCAGCACGACCTCGGTGTTGGCCAGGGCCTTGGCATCTTCGAACAGCTGCATGCCGCTGCCGTCGGGCAGCATCAAATCCAGCAGGACGATGTCAGGCTCTTGCAAAGCAAGCTGGCGCCTGGCATCGCGCAGGGAACCAGCCGTGGCCACCGTGAAACCCTCGGTCGCAATCAGCGCAGCCATCGTTTCGGCCGCGTCGGCCTCGTCATCTACTACCAGTGCATGAGCCATGGCTGATTTTTCCTTCTTGTATGTCTCGACATCATGCAGCGCTCAGTGTGCAAAATCATGCCGCCGAACTGCAATGGTTACAGTTCGGCGGCTTTTGGACCCTGGCATCCCCACAGGTTGTGAGGATTTAACAAGCATGGACGAACAACCCGCCTTGGCTCAGCCCGGTAAGTCTGACAAATACTCGTAAAAAATACACGTTTTAGGGGTGGATTCAGTGAGGAATGCCCAACTTGCCGTGGTCGGCATCGAGTTGAGGGGGTTGGCCGGTGATCACCGATTTTGCCATCTTGAACAGCTGAACCATCTTGCTATTTTTGACATCCCAATACTCTGCAGCCGTCACATCGACGGCCAGCAGCGTGGCCTTGGGATCGTTCGGGCCATCGGGGAACCAGGCTTGCACGGCCTTGTTCCACAGCGCGTGGCGCAAAGTGCTGTCCTGCACGATGCGCGCATGACCGCTCACCGACACATAACGATCCGCGCTGGGCGAGGCATAAGCCAGGCAAACCTCGGCTTGAGTGCGCACGTCTTGCACGGTTTCGCTGCCCGTGCCCACGAAGAACCACAGCGTGGCATTGCCCGCCTGGCCATTGACGGCTTGGCTGTCAGGCCGCTCCTGGGTGGTCAGGGGGCGGGCGCGCATGCCGCCATGTTCGTCCGTGGTGGTAAACATCACGAAGCGGATGTCAGCGATCAGCTCCCAGAGTTTGTCCCAGGCAGCGTGTTCGGCATGAAGGTGGTTGGTATCGCTCATGTTGGTGTCCTGTCGTCTCAATGTGGATGGATGGGTGATGGCTGGCATCAATGGCGCTCGGGCGCCTCGACGGCCATGGGTGGTGGCATGTAGGGCGGCTCGTGCACGGGCAAGGGATCCTCGTTCGGGCTGGGATCGTCGATCTCGGGCGGCGGTGGTTCGGGCTGCGGCAAAGGCGCAGGTGGCCGAGCCGGCTCGGGATTGATCGGCGGGATGGGGGGGGGCGCTGGCGCTGGGGCCAAGTTCAACGGGGTCATGAGCATTTCCTTGATCGGTCGTCGCTGAAAAGCTCACGGCAATCAACGCGCCCGGGTGTCAACACCTTGGCTGCGCACCCCGTGTTTGCATGGTGCCCGGCGCTGGACGCCGCGTGCCTGCGGCAGGCCTTACCGCGACTTCGTCAGATTTGCCGATGCCAGGCAGGCGCCTCCTTGCCATCTCCCACACCACGGCTCATGATGGGCGGCACGCGAATTGCCTTGTAGCTCTGGCAATTGTTTCCACCAGCTCGATTTTTTCAATCTCAGGAGATGCACATGGCCAACGAGTACACCGCCGAACGGGACACCACGACCAACAACGGCGCCACATCCAACGAGACGGTCAACCGCGCCGCCCGGGCCGCACATGAAGCGATCGACAAGGTGGCCGCCAAAGCCGCCCCCGCACTGGATCAGTTCCAATCGGTGGCCAGCACCGCTGCGCAGACTGTGCAGGACAAGGCCGAGGCCCTGGGCCAGCTGGAAGACGAGTGGCTGGAGAAGACCCGCACCGTGGTGCGCGAGAACCCGGTGACTGCCGTGCTGGCCGCCGTCGCGGCCGGCCTGTTGCTCAGCCGCCTCCTGCGCTGAATTTCTTGATCACAGGACCACCTCATGTCCGAGTTCAACCCACAGGCCGCCGCAGAAGCGAGCCAGCAGCCACCGCAGGCGGACACGGCCTCATCCAGCGTTCCGCCGCCACCGTTGCCACCCTCCTTGGGAGATGTGATCCAGGGCCTGGTGGCCGCTGTGCGCGGTGCCGTGCATGGCCGCATCCACCTGGTCACGCTCGAGCTCCAGCAAGCCAGCATTGCCGCGATGCAGATCGTGATGCTGGCCGTGCTCGCGGCCTTGATGGTTTGTTCGGCATGGGCCACGCTGCTGGTGGGCCTGTACATGTGGGCGGTGTCTGCAGGTGTGAGTTGGGCCGGCGCCTTGAGCTTGGTGATGGCGGCCAATTTGCTGGCTGCGGTGGGTGTGTGGCTCAAGGCCGTCTCGCTCACCAACCACTTCACCTTCCCCGGTACCGTGCGACTGCTCAAAGGCATGCCGCTTGAGCGCGACCGCGAGCCACGTCGGCATCCAACGGCCAGCGAGACCCTCAAAGATGCTTGACCGCCCCTCCCTTGCCAAACGCATCATCGCTGCTGAACTGGCTGTGGCGCAATGCGACCAGCGCATCCATGAGCTGACCCATGAACTGAGGCCCAGCGCCATGCGCTCGGTACACGCACATGGCAAAGTCATCGCGGTGTCCGCCGTGGCCATGGTGGTAGCCGGTGTGCTGATCTATCCCAGGCGTGCCGCCATCATGGGCAGCCAGTTAGGTCACACCGTCTGGAACATGGCCTTGTCGATGGGCATGCCCTGGCTGCTTCAGAAGGCGGCGTCGCATGCTCACCATGAGCAGCATGCGGATCAGGCGAGCGAGCCAGTTCCTGTGCAAACCGGGCCCTGAGGGCAAAGTCCGGACGGGCGGCCCAAGCGGTTGGGCATGTGGCTTGCCATGAGTGGAAGGTGGGGATCGACAAGGCCACTTTGAAGAACCCAATCAGTCCCCTCATCACCACCACAGGAGCCCAGCATGCCCAACAAACCATTTCTGATGTTCACGGTCACGCTGGGCGTCATTGCCAGCGCGCTCATGGCCACGCAACAAGTGCGCAAGCAGCGTGCGCTGGCCAAAGCGACCAAAGGCCAGGCCAAGACCCCAACTGGTCTGGAGGGCTCGCCGGGCAGCCAAAGACACCAGTGGAAGGTGGTGCTGCCGCACAACCCCTACCTGGATCAGTCGCTGACTTCTCAGAAGTTGCCCGCCTGACCCAAGACGGCAGAAGGACGGCGCTGTGGCGAGCGCCCGGTCCTTTTCAATTGACCATGGTCACAAACATGGCCACGGTGGCCAGCGCCATCACGGCCGTGGCCAGCCAGCCCAGCACTTGCCACTTGGTCGACAGCACGATGCCCTTCATCAGGCGGCGGCTGGAGGCCGTCAGCATCACGGCCGCCATGATGGGCACGGAGGTCACGGCATTGATGACCGCCGCCCAATACAGCGCCTTGACCGGATCGACGTCCGCCACACTGATGGCCATGCCAATCAGCATGGCCGTGGCCAGGATGCCGTAAAAAGGCCGGGCCTTGGCCAGTGGCTGATCCAGGCCTTGAGTCACGCCCCACAAACTGGCCAAGGCATATGCGGCCGAGCCGGCCAGGACAGGCAGGGCGAGCAAGCCGGTGCCGATGATCCCGGCCGCGAACAACCAGAAGGCGCCATCACCCGCGATGGGCTTGAGCGCGAGCGCGGCTTGCGACAAGGTGTCGATCTGGGTGATGCCTTGTGCATGGAGGGTCGCGGCCGTGGCCACGATCATGAAGAACGCAATCAGGTTGGAAAATCCCATGCCCACGATGGTGTCCAGCTTGACGCGGCGCAGGTTGGGGCCTGACTGATCCGGGGCATCGCACAGGGGCCGGGCCAAGGGATCGCGCTTGATCTCCTCGACCTCTTGCGAAGCCTGCCAGAAGAACAGGTAAGGGCTGATGGTGGTGCCGAAGATGGCCACCACCGTGGTCACATAGTCCTTGTGCCAAACCAGTTGCGGATGCACGGCTGAATGAAGCGCCTGGGCCCAATCCACATGGACAGTGAAGGCCACGCCCACATAGGCCATGAGTGACAAGGTCAGCCACTTGAGCACGTTGACATAACGCGCATAGGGCATGAACACCTGAAGCAGCAAGGACACGGCGCCAAAGGCCATGGCGTACCAGGCGGTCTGGCCACCTACCACCAACGCCAAAGCGCCGCCCATCGCATTGAGGTCGGCGCCGAGGTTGATGACGTTGGCAATGACCAGAAAAGCCACGAGGCTGCGCACCAGCCAGAGCGGGCACAGCTGCGAGAAATTTTCGGTGAGTCCTTTGCCGGTGATGCGGCCAATGCGCGCACTGGCCAGCTGGATGCCGACCATCAAGGGATAAGTCAAAAGGAGCGTCCAGCCCAGGCCGTAGCCGAACTGAGCGCCCGCTTGGGAATACGTGGCGATGCCGCTGGGGTCATCGTCGGCAGCCCCGGTGATCAGGCCCGGTCCGAGCCTTTCCCACCAGGACTGCTTGCAGGTTTCTTCTTCAGAACCCTGTTGATCGACCATCAGAACTTGTCGACGGCGTCTTTGACGGCTTCCTTGGCGTTGCCGTACTCCTTCTGGGTCTTGCCTGCGATTTCGCGAGCAGCGCCCTTGGCTTGTTGTTCGGTGCTCCCGATCACTTCGCCAGTCTTGCTTTGAACCTTACCAGCGGCTTCCTTGACGGCGCCTTTGACTTGATCTTTGTTCATGAAATCACCTCTTGTGAGTTGGTTGACACGAAGGAGACAAGAACCCTTGCCTCCATGACTTCAATGTAGTGACAGGGCTTGAATAAAGATGCCGGCCAGGACCGCAAAACGATGTCAGCGAGGGACTACGGCCCCGCGCATGAGGTAGGTCAGCGACTACAGACGCTGTTGGCCATCGCTGATGGGCAAGCCATCATGCCTTGTTTACAGTGCATTCATCTTGAACAAGGAGCGCTCATCATGTCCTTCGCAATCTATCTGCTCGGTTTCGTCATCATCATCGCGGGCATCGCTTGGGGCCTGGTCGTGGCCGGTGTGCCTCAGCTGTATGTGGGCATCACGTGCCTGATCGTGCTGGGCATCGGCATCGTCACGGGGGTGGCCAAGACACGCACCAAGGACATCTCGAACTGATCGCCCTGGGCTGCGGCGAGGGCTGACGACGCTTCAGCGCCAGGCCTGCGCCACGCGCTCATGCGTGGGGTGGCGATCCAGCCACCACACCAGAAACAAGCAGCCCAGCGCCGACAGCACCATGCCAATGATGAAGGTCGGACCGTAGCCCAGCCGGTCGCCCACCAGGCCGCCGACGATGCTGCCCAGGCTGCCCACCAGCACCACCACGCTGGCCAGCAAGGTGTAGTCGGTGCCGGCATGCTCCGGGTCGGAGGCATCCATCATCAGCGTGAACAAGGCCACCGAGGCCATGGTTCCGACGATGCCCTCCAGCACCGTGGCGGCCCACAGGCAGCGGGCATCGCCCAGGCCCAAAGCCACCGCCACGTACAAGCCAAAGCCGGCCGATTGCAGCAGGCCACTGACGAGCAGCGCCGTGCGACGCCCGGCCCGAAAGACCAGCCAGCCGCCTAGTGCAGCGCCCAGCATGCTGCTGCCTGAGCCCACCGCGCCTTTCATGAGCGCAATGGTGGCTTTGGGCATGCCGTGGTCACTCAAGAATGGCAGCACCAAGGCGCTGACCATCTGATCGCCAAAGCGGTAGCAAAAGATCAAGCCCGCGAAGGCCAACATGCCTGGCGTCAAGGCGCGGTGCAGCCAGGCCAAGGCCAGTTGCCGGCCCGTCATGCTTGGTGGGGCCGCTGGCACGTCCTGCGGCAAGGCGGACGGCTCGCGCAGGCCGAGCACGGGCAGGCTGGTGAGCACCAGCAAGGCCGTCATGCACAGGAACATCATCGGCCAATTGGTTTGTGCAAACACCCACAGCAGCAGCCCACCGCCCAGGATCATGCCCAGGCGATACGCCCCCACCTGGATGGCATTGGCCAAGCCCCTCTCGCGCGGATCGAGCAGGCGCACGGCCAAGCCGTCGGTGACGATGTCCTGCGTGGCGGCCACCAGGTTGAAAGCGAACACGGCGGCGAACAGCAACACGCTGGCGGCCTGCACCTCAAGCTGCGAAAGCAGCAAAGCCAGCGCACAAGCCGCGCCTTGCAGAGCCAGCAGCCAGCCCCGCCGCGTGCCATGGTGATCGACCACCGGCGCCCACAGGAACTTGATCGCCCAGGGCAGGGCCAGGAACTGCAGGAAGCCGATGGCCGTCAGCGACCATCCGGCCTCGCGCAGCAGCACCGGCAAGGCCAGCGTGAAAAAGCCGAAGGGCAGCCCCTGGGCCGCATAGAGCCCGATGAGCAAGGTGGCCCCGCGGGCAGGGCTGAGAGCAAGGGGTTGATGCATGCGAGATGGTCGATGGTGGCGCCCACCGACGTGGGCCTCAGGCCGCCATGATCATCTGAAAATCAACTCAAGGCGCCGTCACCTGGTTGATGAAGTCCAGCACCTGGCCGGGCAACTCGGGCCGGTCGTGGTTGATGAAGTGGCCGGCCCCTTCGATGGCACGCAGGTCCAGCTGCGGCACGAGGGCATCGACACCTTCCCACGATTTGGGCGAGAAGTAGCCATCGCCGGTGCCCCAGAAGGCCAGCGTGGGCACGTTCACGGCGTTGGCTTGCAGCAGCGCGGGCGTGGGCTGGGCCGGGTACATGGCCGGGCTGGGCGGGAAGTCCATGGCGCGGTAGTAGCTGAACATGCGGTCCCATTTGGCCACGGTGTTCATGTTGGCGCTCACCAGGCGGTTGGCGCGCGCGCCCTTGTAGAAGGGGCCGAACAGCGAGGCGTCCTTGCTGACTTCGCCGATGAAGGCCAGCATGCTCTTGGGCGTGTTCTGGCGGATCAGTTCGATGTAGTGGCTGCGCTGGCGCTGCTCCGATTGCGGATCGGACAGCTCGCGGTTGTAGGTGTAAGGGTGGGGCGTGGACAGGATCACCAACGCCTTGAGGTGCTCGGGGTGGTTGATGGCATAGGCCCAGGCCAGGCCGCCGCCCCAGTCGTGACCCACCGGGATCACCTGGCTGTAGCCCAGGCACTGCACGATGTCGTCGATCTCGTGGGTCAGGCGCTTGACGTCGTAGGCGCCTAAAGCCGTGGGCTTGGCCGAGGCGGCATAGCCCTTGAGGTCGATGGCGATGCTGTCGTGCTGGCCACCGATTTGCTTGAGCCAGCCCTCCCACGACCAGGAAAACTCCGGGAAGCCGTGCAGGAAGAGCACCAGCGGCTTGTCCGTGGCGGGCTGGGCGCCGGGGCGTTTCATCAGCAGGTGGTAGCGGGTGCTGGTCTCGGGCGCGCTCAAGCCATCGAGCTGCACATCGCGCTCTTCGAAAGACTCCCATTTGCCGTACTGCACGTTGTCGGCGGCCTTCTGCACAGCCGAGCGGGCTGGCGGCGTGGTGACCTTGCAGGTCACGCCAGCGGGCAGGGCCGCCCAACTCAGGGATGCGCCAGCGCTCAGGGCCAGGGCCACGAGCACGGCGGTGGATGTCTTCTTCATGGAACTCGTCTCCGGATGATCTGGGGGCGGGTCTGGCCTGTCCTGGCTTCAGCGCAAATGCCCATCGATTAACAGTAACAGGTAGAAGCGGTGCCGCCTACCGGGACAGACCAGGGGTAGATCGGTGGACAATGTCGCCCTGTTCGCACCATCACCGCCAGGAAAAGAAGACGCCATGACCGACGCTGCCAAAACCACGCCGCCCTTGCCCGATCACCTGTCCATCGACCCCCGCAGCCCACACCACGTGGCGGCCGTGTTCGAGCACGACATCGGCATTCGTTTCAACGACCAAGAACGTTTTGACGTGCAGGAATATTGCGTGAGCGAAGGCTGGGTCAAGGTGCCCGCCGGCAAGGCCGTCGACCGCAAGGGCAACCCCATCACCCTCAAGCTCAAGGGCAAGGTCGAAGCCTTCTACCGCTGAGCGGGAGGCGCCGCCGCTGGGCACATCGCTTGCTGAATGAGGGCATGTTCCTCATTTATCAGGTGAATGCGATGACCCATGCTTCTCTCACGACACGCGGCGCTCGCCTGTGCCTGCTGGCCTCGGCCACTGCTTTGAGCCTGATGACCGCCTCCGTGCTGGCCCATGCCGGTTTGCCGGCCTTGCAGGACAGCCAGGGCGTGAGTTACCTCAGCGGTGGTGTCGATCTGGATGAATCGACCGCCATCAAGGCCGCGATGCCCGACTATCCACTGGTTGTCGAGGTCTACCACCAGGCCGGCGGCAAGAACGAATACACGGCGTCTTCGGTGCTGACCATCAGCACGCAGAGCGCGCAGGTGTTCAACACCACGCTGCAAGGACCTTTTGCGCTGCTCAAGCTCAAGCCCGGTCATTACGACCTGAAGGTCGAGTTTGAGGGTCAGGTCAAGCAGAGCAAGGTCGATGTCAAAAGCAGCGGCAGCGCACGTGCTGTGTTTGCCTTTTGACGAGGGTGCTTCTCAGCCTTTGGGGATGGGGAAGCGGCCTTCGTTGACCTCGACCTTGCGCCGCGCGGCCGCCACCAGGTCGACGCCCAGGCTGGTCGACAACTGGACCAGGTAGAGCAGCACATCGGCCATCTCCATCGCCACGGCTTCGCGTTGCTCGGCATCGAGTTGGCGGCTCTGGTCCTCGGTCAGCCACTGGAAGTGCTCGAGCAGTTCACCGGCCTCCACCGTGAGGGCCGAGGCCAGGTTCTTGGGCGAGTGAAACTTCTGCCAATCGCGCGCCTGGGCGAACTTGATCAAGCGCTGGGTCAGGTCGTGCAGGGAATCGGTCATGTCGTGAATGGGCTTGGGGTGCCTCAGCTGGGGTGCCAGGCTGATCCTATGACAGCACGGGCACGTCCAGGTCGGTCAGGACGCCTTCATCGTCCACCATCACACGGTGCACTTGATCGGCATGGGCGCTGAGCAGCGCTTTGGCGCCTGTGTCCCCCTGCAAGCGCCACAAGGCTTCTCGGTGCACGCGCCCCAATCCGACGGGGTGACCACGCTGGCCTTTGAAGAACGGCGCGGCCAGTGCTTGCCCATCACGCAAGGCCTGGGTCACGGCCCGGATGACATCCAGCGACACGTGGGGCATGTCGCCCAGGGCCACGACCCAGCCGCCGGCTTGGTCGCTCATGCGCACGGCTTGTGCCAGGTTTTCGCCCATGCCGCTGGATGCGGGATCAGCCCAGATCACGGTCAAGCCGCAAGCCCGG
>CANBUA010000178.1 GCA_947372535.1 Burkholderiales bacterium | reverse complement strand
CCGCCTGACCAGGCCGTGCGCGCCAACAAGCTGCGCGAAGACCTGCTCTACCGCCTCAACGTCTTCCCGATCCACCTGCCGCCCTTGCGTGACCGGGCCATGGACGTGCCCCTGATCGCCGAGCACTTCCTGGACGAGATCTCGCGCCGCGAAGGCCAGATCAAGCACTACGACCCCGAAGCGCTCGCCCGTTTGAGCGGCTACCGCTGGCCTGGCAATGTCCGCGAGTTGCGCAACATCGTCCACCGTGGTTACGTGATGGCGCCCGAGTCGGTCATCCGCGACGAGTGCCTGCCGGCCGATGACGCGCCCATGCCGGTGATGTCGGGTGCGCCGGTGCTGCAGATCCGTGTCGGCACTCCGCTGGCCGAGATCGAACGCCTCGTCACCCTGGCCACATTGGAGCACCTGGGCCGCCACAAGGAGCGCACCGCCGCCACCCTGGGGGTGAGCCTCAAAACGCTCTACAACCGCCTCAAGGAATATTCGACCGTGCCCACCAACATGGACGGCGAGTCGGCCGAGGACGGTGGCGCATTGCCCGATCAGTTCTGAAAGCTGAGCGCTGCAAAAAACTGAAGCCCGCAGGGATCATTGATCTGGCCGGCTTCATGTCTTTGAGGGGGCCTCAGGCGCGTTTGTGCACCTGGACATCCACCGTCATGCCCAGGTAGTCATTGCCAGCGCCATGCCATGAGCCGCCCAGAGGCTGGGCCAGGCTGGCATGACGGGCCACGCCCACCCGTATGAGGTCGGTGCCGCCGATCAGGTTGTTGGTCGGATCAAAAGGCATCCAGCCCGCACCCGGCAGGTAGACCTGCACCCAGGCATGTGTGGCGCCCGCGCCCACGGTGGACGTGGTGGTCGATGCCACACCGTTGTCATCTACGGTGGTCACCGTGCTGTCCAGCGCTGTGCAGTACACATAGCCCGTCACGAAGCGCGCGGCATAACCCAACAGGCGCACGGCCTCGATCATCAAGGTGGCAAAGTCCCGGCACGTGCCGCTACCCAGCGCCAGGGTCTGCTGCGGGGTTTGCACACCCTCTTCGTAGCGGGGGATGTAGGTCATCGAATCCTTGATCGCCCGCGTCATGTTCACCAGCGGATCTCGGCTGGCCGTGGGGCCTTCACCCTCGGACTGGATGAACTGCTGCGCCCAGCCCAGCAACTCGTCCTGGCCGTCCTGGTAGTAAGGCTGGAGGTAGTGCTGCAAAGCGATGCTGTCCTCCAGGCTGTACTGGAAAGGGTAGGTCTCTGCTTCCCGGCTCAAGGGCAAATCCAGCGCGCGAGATCCCGTGTGCTCGACCGTGAAAGTGCACTCGAAGGTCAATTCCGAGGCCGGCGACTGGGGTTGCACCAACGCCACCGAGTTCGAATACACATCCTGGATCAGGCGGATGTCCTGCGCTGGCGGGATCACCTGGAGATCGGTCGCCAGCACCCGCAGGTCATGGCTGTCCCTCGGTCTGAACATGACCCGGTGTTCCTCGAGTTGGACAGGCTGCGCGTAGCGGTAAGTGGTGCGGTGGGTGATGTCAAAGATGATGGGCACGGGCGGCGATCAGTGAGGGAGTCAGTGGGACGTGTCTTCCGATGGGTCGAATGCTCGGGCGCTTTCGCGGCTGGCTGACTTGTGCGAACGGCCCTTCGCGCTGTTGCGCTCAGCATCATGCTGGCGCTTGCTGCGCAAAGGGGTGCGATCGACCGGGAGGGTGCGATAACGGTGTGCGGTGCGGTATTCGCCTTCGGCCAACAACATCATGTCCACTGACTGCTTCATGGTTCGCTCCTGTGCGCTTAAAACAGAGGTTGAGCTCGCTACAAGCCAGGATTGGCGACAAAGCGGGCTGGGACACCCATCAAGGCAAATCACATGCCCGCACCAGGGAATCCGTCGGGACCCGATGCGCGTGGGCGTGCGATGTGCCAAAAGGGAGGCAAGAACCCAGGCCATTGAACTTTTCGACAGCATTTTTTTCAAGGAGACCAGTCATGTCTACACGCCAGGAGCGCGATTCGATGGGCACGGTGGCCGTGGCCACCGAAGTTCTGTGGGGCGCGCAGACTCAGCGGGCACTCGAGCATTTCAGGATTTCGACCGAGCGCATGCCCGAGGCCTTGATCGTGGCCCTCGCGCACGTGAAGGGCGCGGCGGCCCAGGTCAACAGTGAACTGGGGCTGCTCGATGAACCCGTGGCCAAAGCCATCGTTCAGGCGGCAGGGGAGATCACCGAGGGTCTGTTGGCCCGGCATTTCCCCCTGCCAATCTGGCAGACAGGCTCGGGCACCCAGACCAACATGAACGTCAATGAAGTGATTGCCAACCGCGCCTCAGAGCTGCTGGGCGGTGAGCGCGGCATGGCCCGGCTGGTACACCCCAACGATCAGGTGAACCTGGGCCAATCCTCCAACGACGTGTTCCCCACGGCCATGAACGTGGCAGCCGCCGTGGCGGTGGTGCAGGATGTGCTGCCTGCTTTGCAAAGCCTGCGCGCGGCCTTTCAGGCCAAGGCCGATGAATATCGGGGCCTGGTCAAGATCGGCCGGACGCATTTGCAGGACGCCACACCCATCACCTTGGGCCAGGAGTTCTCGGGTCATGTGGCGCAGTTGGCCCAGGCCGAATACGCCATCACCACGGCCCTGCAGCCGGTGCATGAGCTGGCCATTGGCGGCACGGCCGTGGGCACCGGGCTGAACACGCACCCCGAGTTTGGCGCGCGCGTCTCCAGCCAGCTGGCGCAGGTGCTGGGTTTGCCCTTTTGCAGCGCGCCCAACAAGTTCGCGGCCTTGGCCTCGCACGACACGCTGGCGCAGCTGCATGGCAGCCTGAAGGTGCTGGCCGTGGCCTTGATGAAAATCGCCAACGATGTGCGCTGGCTGGCCAGCGGGCCACGCTGCGGCATCGGCGAGATCAGCCTGCCCGAGAACGAGCCAGGCAGCTCCATCATGCCGGGCAAGGTCAACCCCACGCAATGCGAGGCGCTCACCATGCTGTGTTGTCAGGTCATGGGCAACGACGTGGCCTTGTCCACGGGCGCGGCCATGGGGCAGTTCGAGCTCAACACCTTCAAGCCGCTGATCGCGCACAACCTCCTGCAAAGCATCCGCCTGCTGGCCGATGGCATGCGCAGCTTCGAGGTCCATTGCGTGGTGGGCATTGTGGCCAACCAGGACCGCATCGCGCAATTGCTGAACAACTCGCTGATGCTGGTGACCGCACTGGCCCCACACATCGGCTACGACCGTTCAGCCAAGATCGCCCAGAAGGCGCACACCGAAGGCAGCAGTTTGCGGGAGGCGGCCTTGGCCTCTGGCGTGGCGGTGGATGACTTTGATCAATGGGTGCAGGCCGACCAGATGGTGTAAAGCTGGGGCCGTGGGCATGGTGATTGCCGCATGAAGGAGGCCGGGTCGCGTGCCGCAAACGCCCATGTCGCCCGCTGATTGATCCCTCACTGAATCAAGGAGCACATCATGAACACCACCTTCACCACCGCTTCCTCGCTGGGTTCTTCGGGCCATGGCCCCGGCCCTCGCCTGATGACGGCCAACACACTGGAGGGCGACGACGTCGTCAACCGCCAGGGCGACACCCTGGGCAAGATCAGCGAAATCATGCTGGACGTGCCCACGGGCCGCGTGGCCTATGCCGTGATGGCCAGTGGCGGTTTCCTGGGCATTGGCGACAAGCTCTTTGCCCTGCCCTGGAATTCGCTGCAACTGGACCCCGTGCGCGAATGCTTTGTGCTCGATGCCGACAAGAGCCGTTTTGAAGATGCGCCGGGTTTCGACAAGGACCATTGGCCCAGCAACGCCGAGTTCGATGGACTGGGCGAGAAGATCCATGCCTATTGGGGCTCGCCTGCTTACTGGGAGTGAGCGCTCTCAACCGGCCGCGCTCAACAAGGAGATCACCATCATGCAAAACAAATTTTTGAAACTCGCCCTGGTGGCTTTGGGCGGCCGTGCCTTGATGGCCTGGCAGCGCCATGCATTGCGCAACAGGCCACTCACGTCCGGATCGACCAAACACAAGCCCCCTGCCTTGCAGACGTGGGAAGGCGAAGGCGGGGCCTTGCGCACGACGGGCGCGCAGCTGGGGCCTGATCCCAGCGTGAGCCTGGCCGTGGCCAAGGACCAAGCCGTGCCCATCAATGTGACGCATTGACATTTGATCGGGCCATGAAAAAGGGCGGGGGTGATTCCCCGCCCTTTCTTCGTTCGTGACTTGCGCCTCAAGGCGTGGCGAAACGGCCGTCAGCGTTGGAGATCAGGATCTCCACACGGCGGTTCTGCTGGCGACCGGAGGCGGTGTCGTTGCTGGCCACTGGCAGGTCAGGACCATGGCCCTTGGCATCGATTCGATCGGCGCTCACGCCCAACCTGGTCAGCGCCGTCCGCACGGCTTCAGCGCGCTGCTCGGACAAGTTTTGGTTGAGCTGCTGGCTGCCGGTGCTGTCGGTGAACCCTTCCACCAGCACATGTCGCTCAGGATGACGCTGCAGGGCACCCGCCATGCGCTCGAGCTTGACCTGCGCGCCGGGCAGCAAGGAGGCCTGGCCGACGTCGAACAGCACATCTTGCAGCACGACCACCAGGCCGCGGTTGGTTTGTTTGGCCGACAGGTCCGCCAGTTCTTTCTCCAACTGGTCGGCACGGGCCTGGGCCGACTGCGCATTGGCCTGCGCGTTCTGGGCCTGGGTGGCCAGGGCCACCTGCACATCACGCGAGCGGGCATCGGCCTGGGCACGTTCACGCTCGGGGCCGGCGGCGGTCACCATGTTGTCGGCGGCGCGTTGAACGCCGACATTCAAGGCGACCTGGCTTTGCTGCGTGGCCAAGTAGGCCAGGTGGGCCGTTTCTTTCTCGTTGCGGTCTTCAGCCCAAGCGTGCTCGGCCTTGAACAGGGCTTCGCGCGCCTTGGCCAGCTCGGGCTGGGCGCGGCGTGCGACTTCTGGGTTGGCCGTGGCTTCGTTATAAGTTTTGCGGGCCTCTTCCAGCGCGAAGTTGCGCGGCGGGGTGGTCTGACAAGCAGCCAGCCAGGCGATGGCGGTGATGCTCAAGGCCAGGGCGCCGGTGCGGCGAACGGCCTGGGTGATGGCAGTGTGGTTCATGATGGGATTCCTTGGTTTGTTCGTTGAAGAGGGCGTCATGCGGTGGGAGACGTGGCGACTCACCGCGAGGGCACGACACCGGGGATGACGCGTTGCGGCTCGGGGCTGGCGGGTCCAGCCGCCGGTGGCAGGGGCATCAGTGCGTTGTCAACCGGTTGGTCCAGTTGCTGGCGCAGGGTCTGCAGGCTGGCGGTGACCTCGTCGGCGGCTTTTTGCGAGCGTTCGGCATTGGCCCTTGAGCGAGCCACCTGGGCATCGGCATCGGCTTCTTCAGCCAGGCGGCGCGCCAGCACGTACTTCTTGTCATGCAAGGCCACTTGCGCCTGGGCCAGCTTGTCGCGTGCGCGGGTCAGCTCGACCGGGGCCAGTTCATCGGCACCGGCCGTCTGTGCCGAATCGATGGATGATTTGCCCACCGCGAGTTGCTCGCGTGGCACGGGTTTGGACGCGCAGCCGGCCAGCAGGCTGATGGCGCAGGCTGCTGAAATCAGGGATGCGCTGACAAGTCGTTGATGGTTATGCATGGGGTCACCTCACGGGGGTTATTGGCTTGTTTTACACAAGGCATGCCTCAATAGGCACACAGCGTGCCCACGCCGGAGAGCTCGTCAGATCGTCAGCGTTTGATGCCGCGATACACCGCCAGGCCCGCCAGCAAAAACAGCACGCAGACGACGAAGAAAACGAAGAACAGGATCTTGGCAATGCTGGCAGCGCCCGCAGCCACCCCCGTGAAGCCGAGTACCCCGGCCACCAGTGAAATCACGGCAAAAATCAAAGCCCACTTGAACATCTCGTACTCCTGTTGATGACATGTCAACAAGAGAGATGGCAAAGGGCGTGCCGCCGGGCTCAGGCGCGTGGCAAGGGCCGGCCCACGGTGGCCAAAATGGGCAGCACCTGCTCCAGCGCCACGGGCTTGACCAGGTGGTGGCTGATGCCAGCGTTGCGGCTGCGCAAGCGGTCCTGCTCCTGACCCCAACCGGTGACGGCCACCAGCAGGCAGTGGCGGGTCTGCGGTTGACCGCGCAGATGCTCGGCCACTTCGTAGCCATTGAGCTTGGGCATGCCGATGTCCAGGAAGACCACATCGGGCCGCAGTTGCAGCGCCAACTCGACGGCGCCGCCGCCATCGTGGGTGATGGTGACCTCATGCCCCAGCGATTCGAGGATGCTGCCCAGGCTGGTGGCAAAGTCAATGTTGTCATCGGCCACCAGCACCCGCAGGCGGTCTGACTTGACCGCGCTGACCGGCGCCGCGTCTGGGATCGGGCCCTGCAACATGGCCGGGCCGCTGCGCGGCAGCCAGACCATGAACTCCGAGCCTTGGCCCTCCCCCGCGCTGTAGACGCTGATGCGCCCGCTGTGCAGGCTGATGAGTTGGCGCGCCAGGGTCAGGCCCACGCCCAGGCCCGCGCGACCGCGGTCCAGTGACTGGTCCACCTGCACGAACATCTCGAAGATCGCGCCCTGCATGTCGGGATTGATGCCGATGCCGTTGTCCTTGATGCGCACCTCCACGCCTTGGTCCACCGCCATCAGCGACAAGGCGATCTGGCCGCCCTCGTCGGTGTACTTGGCCGCGTTGTTGAGCAGGTTGGCAAACACCTGCGCCAGGCGCGTGGCGTCGGCATTGACGTGGATGGGCTCGAGCGGCAAGTCCACGCTCAGCACGTGCTGGCGCCGGTCCAGCACCGGCGCGGCAATCTCCATGGCGCTTTGCACCACGCGAATCAGGTCCACACGCTCTTTATGCAGCAGCAGCTTGCCTGTGGTGATGCGCGAGACGTCGAGCAGGTCGTCGATCAGGCGCACCATCTGGCGCACCTGGCGGTCCATGATGTCCAGGGCGCGCTGGCGCATGGGGGATTCGCCATCGCCGATGCGGCGCAGGATCTCGGTCGCATTGCTGATGGGGGCCAGCGGGTTGCGCAGCTCGTGGGCCAGGGTGGCCAGGAACTCATCCTTCTTGCGGGCGGCCGTCTTCAAGGCTTCTTCGGCTTTGTGCCGTTCGGTCATCTCCACGGACAGGTGGTGGTTGGTCTGCTCCAGCGCGGTGGTGCGCGCGGCCACCTCGGTCAGCATGTCGTTGAAGGCATCGACCAGCTCGCCCACTTCGTCGGAGGATGTCTTGGGCGCGCGCAGTGAAAAATCGCGCCGCACCATCACGCTGCGGGCCACCTGCGCCATCTCCAGGATGGGGTCGGTGACGGCACGTTGCAGCCGGGCCGTGATGAGCGCGGCGGCGGTCAGGCTGGTGACCATCACGCCCAGCAGGATCATCAAGTAATCGACCAGACGGCCGGCGATGTCGTAGTCGGCGCGCAGGTAGAGCGTGCCCAGCACCTCGTCGCCCTGGCGGATGGGGTGGTAGAGCTCGAGCTTGGCGGTGGAGATCACGTAGCCATTGGTGTGCACGTCCTGCGGCAGGCCCACGCTGGCCTGCGATGGCTGCATGTAGACGGCGAATAGCGTGTGGTTGTTGCGGTAGACCGCGCCGGCCGTGATCTGCGGCCGCAGCTTGAGCATGCTGAGGTTTTCAGTGGCCGTCTTGGGGTCGTCGAAGGACAGGGCCGGCGCGGTGGCGCGCGCGATGATGTCGGCCTGCGTCTGCAAGTCGCTGATGCGTGAGATGCGGTAGGCCCGCAGTTCGTAAATCAAGAGCGCGGTGGCGCTGAGCATCAAGGCCAGGCAGGTGGTCGAGAGCACCATCAGCATGACCTTGCGGCGCAAGGACGCGTGGTTGCTGCCCGGGCTGGTGATGGCGGCATCGCCGGTTCGGTGCCCGTGGGGACGGATGTCCCGCCAGGCATGGCGCACCGAGAAGCTGAGGCGGCGTGCGAAGGTGTGGAGCCAGTTGCTCATCATCGGCCTCCGGTCACGCGTTCGGCCACGGTCAGGATCCGCGAGCTGACGCGCAAGGCGGCGCGCTCGGCGGCCTCCAGCGAGGCCTCGAAGCGCAGCCGATCACCCTGCATCGTGACGTTGAATACCGCGCCGGCAGCCAGGCCATCCGGGTTCTCGGTGACCAGCAGCAGGGCGTTGGTCTTGACCGCCTGGCTGACCACGGTGCTTTGCGCCAGATCGACTTTGCGGCCCACGAAGAGCAGGTGCAGGCCGGTGAGCGCTTCGCCTTCCAGCACGCGGCGGCGCAGCACTGTCCGGCCTTGCACGGTCCGCCCTTTCAGAGCGTCGGCCAGTTCGGCCTGGACCTCGTCGGCGCCCAGCGTGCCGATCACCAGGGGCGTGTCCGGCTGTGGCAGCGCGGAGGCCGGGAACTCGACATAGGTGAGGAAGTTGTACAAAGCCTCGGCCCTGAGCCGTGCAGGACTGCGGGGCGGCTCGTCAACGGGCACGGCAGGCACCGATGCGGGGCCGACCTGGGTCGGTGAATTGACGACGCCGGGGGGCACTGTCGTTGCCGAGCCATTGGCCCACGCCATGGAACAAAAGCTGGTCATGGACAGCGCCAAGGCAATGAATTTCATGCTCGAAGACGGAACGTTGGATGTGGGTGGGGCCACAGTGTGCCCTGCCCATCATGCCTTGTCCCACGCAGGGGCTCAAGACGTCTGCTGGCGCCGTTGTTCGACCGGCGTCACCTTGAGCAACTGGCGGTATTTCGTGACGGTGCGGCGTGCCACGGTCAGGCCTTGACGGGCCAGTTGCCGCGCGATTTCGGCATCCGACAGGGGATGGGCGTGGTCCTCGGCATCGATCATGTCCTTGATGACGCCACGGATGGCAGTGGCCGAGCAGGCGCCACCGCTGGCGGTGGGCATGGCGCGTGAGAAAAAGTACTTCAGCTCGAACACACCGACTGGCGTGGCCATGTACTTGTTGTTGGTCACGCGCGAGACGGTCGATTCGTGCAGGCCGACTTCTTCAGCGATCTCTTTGAGGCCCAGCGGCTTCATGGCCAGCGGCCCGTATTCGAGGAACTGGTACTGGCGACGCAGGATGGCCTCGGTCACGGCCAGGATGGTGCTGAAGCGCTGCTCCACATTGCGCACCGTCCAGCGGGCTTCTTGCAGGTGGGCGGCCATCTCCGAGTGCTTGGCATCGCGGTGGCGGCGGAACAGGTCGGCATAGACCTGGTTGAGCCGCACGCGTGGCACCACGGCCGGGTTGAGCTGGGCCATCCAGTTGCCACGGACCTTCTTGATGATCACATCGGGCGTGACGAAGTGGATGTCGGCCGAACCATAGCGCCAACCGGGGCGCGGGTCGAGGTGGCGGATGCGCTCGCAGACGACTTCGACCTCTTCGACAGGGCGGCCCAGTGTCTTGGCCAGGCTCTTGCAATCGCGCAGGGCCAGGCGTTCGAGGTGATCAGTGACGATCTGGCGGGCGATCTCGCGGTGGCCCACATTCTCGATCACATGCAGTTGCAGCAGCAGGCACTCGTGCACGGTGCGGGCGCCCACGCCGCTGGGCTCGAACGATTGAACGAGCTTGAGCGCCATGTTCATCTCGGTCTCGTCGACGGCAGGGTCCAGGTCGGCCAACGCGGCCAGCTCCATCAGGGGGGTGCGCAGGTAGCCATCGTCATCCAGCGATTCGATCACGCAGCCCACCAGGGCGCGATCGCGCGCGGACAGGGGGCGCACGTTGCTCTGGCTGTGCAGGAAATGCCGCAGGTTCACATCGGCGGCCACCATGTCGATGACGCTGGTCTCGCCGTCACCGGTGTTGTTGCGCGTGCTGCTGTTGCTCTGCCAGCTGTCGCGGTCCCAGGCGCTGTCGTGCTCGGCGGCAGCCTCGGCTTCTGCGGGCGACAG
>CANBUA010000177.1 GCA_947372535.1 Burkholderiales bacterium | reverse complement strand
AGCAGCTTGGGGTCCTGCATCAGCAGCATGCCGATCTCCAGCCACTGCTTCTGACCGTGCGAGAGCAAACCCGCCGTGCGCTGCGCCTGGCTTTGCAGGTGGATGAGCTTGAGCATCTCGGCGATGCGGTCGAGCTGCTCGCTGCTCAGTTTGAAGAAGACCGAGGCACGCGCCCGGCGGTCGGCCTTGAGCGCCAGCTCCAGGTTCTCGAACACGCTCAGGTGCTCGAACACCGTGGGCTTTTGAAACTTACGGCCGATGCCGACCTGGGCGATGGCGTTCTCGCGCATGGCCAGCAAGTCGATGGTCGAGCCGAAAAAAGCCGTGCCTTCGTCAGGCCGCGTCTTGCCGGTGATCACATCCATCATGGTGGTCTTGCCCGCGCCGTTGGGCCCGATGATGCAGCGCATCTCGCCCAGAGCGATGTTCAGGCTGAGCTTGTTCAAGGCCTTGAAGCCGTCGAAGCTCACCGAGATGTCATCGAGGTAGAGGATGGAGCCGTGGGCCGCATCCAACTGGCCTTCTTGCACCACGCGGCCATAGCTGGCTTCGCGCCCGCCCGATTCCGTCCCGGTGCTTGGGGCTTTGACCTTTTGCAGGGCTTGCGTGCCCGCTTCCATCAAATCCGGCGTCATGCCTTCACCTCGCTTTGACCTTGTTGCAGCAATTTCTTGACGCCACCGACGATGCCGTGGGGCAGCAGCAGCGTCACCAAGATGAACAACAGCCCCAGGAAGTAGAGCCAGAACTCGGGAAAGGCGACCGTGAACCAGCTCTTGGCGCCATTGACGAAGAAGGCGCCAACGATGGGCCCGATCAGCGAGGCCCGGCCACCGACCGCCGCCCAGATGGCGATCTCGATGCCCGAAGCCGCCGACATCTCGCTGGGGTTGATGATGCCGACCTGCGGCACATACAAGGCCCCGGCGATGGCGCACATCACGGCCGACAGTGTCCAGATGGCCAGCTTGTAGGCCAGCGGGTTGTAGCCGCAGAACATCACGCGGTTCTCGGCATCGCGGATGGCTTGCAGCACGCGGCCGAACTTGGTGTTCACCAGCCAGCGCGCCATCAGGTAGAAGCCGATCAGCGTCAGGCCCGTGATCACGAAGAGCACCATGCGCGTGGAGGGCTGGGCGATCGGGATGTTCAAGATGCGCTTGAAATCGGTGAAGCCATTGTTGCCACCAAAACCTGTCTCGTTGCGGAAGAACAGCAACATGGCCGCATAGGTCATCGCCTGGGTGATGATCGAGAAGTAGACCCCCTTGATGCGCGAGCGGAAGGCGAAGAAGCCAAACACGAAGGCGATCAGGGCCGGCACCAGGATCACCAGCAGCATCTGGCCGATGAAGGATTCGCTGAAGGTCCAGTGCCAGGGCACTTGCTTCCAATCCAGGAAGACCATGAAATCGGGCAGGTCGCTTTTGTAGCTGCCATCGCGGCCGATCTGGCGCATGAGGTACATGCCCATGCCGTAGCCGCCCAGCGCAAAGAACAGCCCGTGTCCCAGGGACAGGATGCCCGTGTAGCCCCAGATCAGGTCCATGGCCAAGGCACAGATGGCGTAGCACATGATCTTGCCGACCAGGGCGACGGCGTAGTCGGACATGTGCAGCGCACTGCCGTCGGGCACGATCAGGTTGAGCAGGGGCACCACGGCGGCGACGAGGATGGTGGCCACCAGCACGGCGGACCAGCCGCCCAGGCTCAAGCTGTTGCGCGGCATGGCCAGCGGGAGGGTGGGAGATGAAGTCATCACGGCACTCATGTTGTTGTCCTTGTGGGGTGCTGTTGTTCAGGCTTCCGCACTGCGGCCCTTCATCGCGAACAAACCTTGCGGGCGTTTCTGGATGAAGACGACGACGATGACCAGGACCAGGATCTTGGCCAGCACGGCGCCGGTCCAGCCTTCCAGGAACTTGTTGATGATGCCCAGGCCCAGGGCGGCGTAGACGGTGCCCGCGATCTGGCCGACGCCACCCAGCACGACGACCATGAAGGAATCGACGATGTAGTTCTGACCCAGGTCAGGCCCCACGTTGCCCACCTGGGAGAGCGCGCAACCCGCCAACCCGGCGATGCCTGCGCCCAGCGAGAAAGCCATGGTGTCCACCCGCGCCGTGTTCACGCCCATGCAGGAGGCCATCGGGCGGTTCTGGGTCACGCTGCGCACGAACAGGCCCATGCGGGTTTTGGAGATCAGCAGCGTCATGCCCACCAGCACCAGCACGGCAAAGGCGATGATGGCCAGGCGGTTGTAAGGCAGCGTCAGGTTGCTCAGGATTTCGAAGCCGCCGGACATCCAGTTGGGGTTCTCGACCTGCACGTTCTGCGCGCCGAACACCGTGCGCACACCTTGCATCAGGACCAGGCTCACGCCCCAGGACGCCAGCAGCGTCTCCAGCGGACGGCCGTAAAGAAAGCGGAACACCGTGCGCTCGAGCACCGCGCCGACCAGGGCTGAGGCCATGAAAGAAGCCGGCACAGCCGCCAGGATGTACCAGTCGAAAGCACCCGGCAGGTGGGCGCGGAACACGTTCTGGATCGCGTAAGTGGCGTAGGCGCCGATCATCATCAGTTCGCCATGGGCCATGTTGATCACGCCCATCAGCCCGTAGGTGATGGCCAGGCCGAGGGCTGCCAGCAGCAGGATGGACCCCAGGCTGATGCCGGTGAAGACCACGCCGGCGCGCTCGCCCCAGGCCAGCTTGCGGTTGACGGCATCCAGCGACAGTTGCAAGGCGCCTTTGACGGCCAGGTCGGTTTCCTCCGGATCCTGCATGCGCTCCATGAGCAGAGCGCGGCCTTCGGGCGTGCCGTCTTCGGCCAGGGCCTTGATGGCTTCGATCCGCCGGGCCGGATCGCGCGAGGCCATCATGGCCTTGGCGCGCACGCCTTTGAGTTCGAGTTTGAGTTTGGGATCGGTTTCCGCCGCCAAGGCTTTGTCGATCACTGGCAGCTTGGATTCGTCGGCCGCCTTGGCCAAGGTGGTGATGGCTTCGGCACGAACGGCCACATCGGGCGAACTCAAGCGGCTGGCGCCCAGGGCCGCTTCGATCTCACTGCCCATGCGGTTGTTGTTGACCACGTCTTCCAGGCCTTGGGGCGCAGGCGTCACGGCTTGGCCGGTGACGGCGTCCTTGATGGTCTCGCCATCGACGATGTAGGCCTTGCCACCGGCTGTCTTGACCGAATCAGCCATCAGGGCTTCCAGGAAAGGCGGCAGGGCTGGGTCACCCTTGGCCACCAGCTTGCCCAGCGTCGCGATGCGGGCGTCGTTCTCGCCAGCGGCCACCGCAAAAGCCTCTTCGGCCGTCAATGCCTGAGCAGGTCGGGACACCACCAGGCTCACACAGAGGCCCAGCGCCACCGCCAGGGCGGTCGTCCATCGATCCGAAATTATCTTCACAGCTTGTGTTCCCAAGAAAAAAAAAGCGCCCCCTGGGGTGACCCCCAGCGGGGCGAATCGCTCTACTGAAACGCATCCCATCGCTTGATTGATTCACGAGGCGGGGATGGGCCCCGCCTCCAGTCCTCAAGCCAAGCTCACTTGAATCACTTGGTCTCAGGCTCGCCCTTCTTCTTGTCGTTGCCGGCAATGAAGGGGCTCCAAGGTTCAGCCTTGACCGGGCCAGGCGTCTTCCACACGACCTTGAACTGACCATCGGCCTTGACTTCGCCGATGAACACAGGCTTGTGCAAGTGGTGGTTCTTCTCGTCCATGGTGGACATGAAGCCGCCGGGTGCCTTGAAGGTCTGGCCAGCCATCGCGGCGATGACCTTGTCCACATCGGTGGAGCCAGCCTTCTTGACGGCCTGGGCCCACATGTTGATGCCGATGTAGGTGGCTTCCATCGGGTCATTGGTCAAAGGCTTGTCCTTGTGGCCGGCGATGTTGTGCGCCTTGGCATAAGTGGACCACTTCTTGATGAACTCGGCGTTGGTCGGGTTCTTGATCGACATGAAGTAGTTCCAGGCAGCCAGGTGACCGACCAGGGGCTTGGTGTCCACACCGCGCAACTCTTCTTCACCCACGGAGAACGCCACGACCGGCACGTCCTTGGCCTTCAAGCCCTGGTTGCCCAGTTCCTTGTAGAAAGGCACATTGGAGTCACCATTGATGGTGGAGACCACGGCCGTCTTCTTGCCTTCGGACGCGAACTTCTTGATGTTGGCGATGATGGTCTGGTAGTCGGAGTGACCGAAGGGGGTGTACTCCTCCATGATGTCGGCATCAGCCACGCCCTTGGACTTGAGGAAGGCGCGCAGGATCTTGTTGGTCGTGCGTGGGTAGACGTAGTCGGTGCCCAGCAGGACGAAACGCTTGGCCGAGCCGCCATCCTTGCTCATCAGGTATTCGACGGCGGGGATGGCTTGCTGGTTAGGCGCGGCACCCGTGTAGAACACGTTCTTTTCCAGCTCTTCACCTTCGTACTGCACGGGGTAGAACAGCAGGCCGTTGTTTTCTTTGTAGACCGGCAGCACCGACTTGCGCGAGACCGACGTCCAGCAGCCGAAAGTCACGGCGACCTTGTCCTGCGTCAGCAGTTGCTTGGCCTTCTCGGCGAACAGGGGCCAGTTGGAAGCTGGATCGACCACCACGGGTTCGAGCTTCTTGCCCAGCAGGCCGCCCTTGGCGTTGATCTCGTCAATCGCCATCAGCACGGTGTCTTTCAAAACCGTCTCGGAAATGGCCATGGTGCCCGACAGGGAGTGCAGCACGCCGACCTTGATGGTGTCGGCGGCAGAGGCCATGGCGCTGAAGGTCAGGCCAGCGACGCCCAGGGCGACGGCGGTCAGCGATTGAACGGCTTGGCGGCGGGAAATGCTCATGTAAGGCGCTCCTATGAAGCTGTGTGAAATGAGTGGGAGGAATCTGTTGGATCACTGAGCTTTCGATCAGATGGGTTCAGTGTGACCAGCGGCACCGAAATGGGGAATACGCCATGTGGCGTATGGCTGGGCCACCCATGAGAAACTTCGTGGCGCATGACCGACATCCCCAAACTCCACGCCAACAGCCAGACCATCTCCCTGAGCTTCGAGAGCTCATTGATTCAGAGCTGCATGCGCCTGGACGACCCCGACGACCTGGTGCTGGACTACACCCGCACGATGATGGGCTTCCTGCTGTTCAAGCCTCAGCCAGCGTCGGTGCTGATGATCGGGCTGGGCGGCGGCGCCATGCTCAAGTACCTGCACAAGCACTTGCCGGCGGTGGACCTCACCACGGTGGAGATCCACCAAAGCGTGATTGACCTGCGCCATGACTTCCACCTGCCCGACGATGGCCCGCGCTCGCGCATCATGTGTGCCGACGGCGCTCGCTTCGTGGCCAGGCCACCGCGCTCTTACGATGTGATCCTGGTCGATGGCTTTTCAAGTGAGGGATTGCCAGCGGCGCTGTGCTCGCGCAGCTTCTACCAACATTGCCGTGCCGCCCTGAATGCGGGCGGTTTGCTGGTGGCCAATGTGCAGGCTGACACTGAACAGACTCGCGAGATCCAGCGCCGCATCGGCAAGGCCTTCGAAGGCTGCCTGACCGTGGTGGAATCCGACGAGGGCGGCAACCAGATCATGACGGCCGGCACGCGCGATGATTTCGTGGCGTGCTGCACCGAATTCGAAGCCCGCTGGCATGCGCTGGCGCCTGTGCATCAGGCCACGCTGGCCGTCAGTTCCAGCCGGCTGCAACGTGCCTTGATGAAAGACTTTCGCCCATGAGCCATCGCTTCTGCCCACAGTGCGCCCTGCCCTTGTCGTCCCGCATCGACGAAGGCGTGAGCCGCCAGGCCTGCCCCGACACCGCTTGCGGCTTCGTGCACTGGGACAACCCGGTGCCCGTGGTGGCTGCGGTGGTCGAGCATGAGGGCGACATCATCCTGGCGCGCAACAAGGCGTGGCCTGTGGCCTTTTATGCGTTGATCACGGGCTTTCTCGAGAAGACCGACCTCAGCCCAGAAGAGGCCGTGGCACGCGAGGTGCAAGAAGAACTCGGCCTGCAAGCAGGCGCGGTCAGCTTCATTGGGCACTACCCCTTCGCCAGGCAGAACCAGATCATCCTGGCTTACCACGTGCCGGCCACCGGCGTGATCACCCTCAACGATGAACTGGCCGACTACAAGCGCATCCCGCCCGAGAAAGCACGTTACTGGCCGGTGGCCACCGGCTTGGCGTTACGGGACTGGCTGGTGTCGCAAGGCCATGCGCCTCAGTCAATGGACTTGCCCAAGCTGTAAGGCGCTGAAGCTTTACCGCATCTTGAGCTGCGCCACCCGGCTCATGGCCAAGCCGGCCGCCGCCGTGCGTGTCTCGACGCCCAGCTTGGCGAACACATGCTCCAACTGCTTCTTCACGGTGGCTGGGCTGCTACCCAGGATGTCGCCAATGTCGCGGTTGGTTTTGCCCTTGACCACCCAGTAGAGCACCTCGCCTTCACGGGCCGTGAGCCGGAATTCGAGCGTCAGTGCGTCGATGGCGAGTTGGTCGCTGGTCTCGCGCATCACCAGCAGCCATTCGTCGTCGCCGGTGGGTTCGTGCAGCGCAAAGGTCAGGCGGCGGCCGGCCTGGTTGACCGTCCACACCGGCGCAGGGGCCACCGGCGCGTTGGCACCGGCGGCCAGGCCAACGGGGGCCAGCACCACCTTGCGCAACCATTCCACCAGCTCCGGCGGCGCGATCGATTCGGGGGTGTCGAAGTAACTTTGCAGCAGTTGCCGCGCCAGCGCCGTCTGCCACAGCACACGGCCATCGCTCAAGCGCACAGTCAGCGACGCGTGTCCAAACGCATCCAGCGCATTGCGGGCCTGGCGCGCCTGGCGGGCGCTCTGCATGTGCGATTCGATGCGCGCCATCACCTCTCGCGGGCGGATCGGCTTGACGACGTAATCGACACCGCCAGCCTCGAAGGCCGCCACCACATGCTCGGTCTCGGTCAGGCCGGTCATGAAGACGATGGGGATGTGGCTGGTTTCGGCCTGGGCCTTGAGCCGGCGCGCCACCTCGAAGCCATCCATGCCCGGCATGATCGCGTCCAGCAGGATGATGTCGGGCACGGCCTGGCTGGCGCGCTGCAGCGCGGCCTCGCCATGGGTGGCCACCAGCACGGTGTAACCCGCCTCGTCCAATGCGTCGTGCAGCAGGGAGAGGTTGTCGGGCACGTCGTCCACGATGAGGACCACGTCCGTGCGGCTTCGATCCAGTCTTTCAAACATGGCGGTGGGCGGACAGCGACAACAACTTGGGGGCCTGCAGCATTGGGGGCCTCATTGTGCCTGGGGCGCCGAAGGCGCTTGCGGTTGGAGCGACGGCGGTTGCGCCTGCGCCAAGGCCTGGCTCAACTCGGACGCCATGGCATCGAGTTGGAAATGCCGGGCCATGCCACGCAGCCGCTGAACGAAGGGCTCACATTGCGGCTCACCCAGGGCGATCTGGTCCAGCACCTTGTGCACGCCGCGGATGTAGCCGGCGTCGATTTGATCCTCCAGGCTGCGCAATGCCATCAAGGAGGGCAGCACCTGCGGCGCCTCGGCAGCGTGACGTGCAGGGTCAGTCAAGGTCGAGGGCGCTGGCAAGGCGCGCTCGGCCTCGATCCACTGCAAGCTCAAGCGCCGTCCCAGCCAATCCAGCAACTCGGCCACCCGCACCGGCTTGACGATGAAGTCATCCGGCGTGATGCCGACGTCGTTGTCCAGCGCCTTGTCGAAGGCATTGGCCGAGACGATGGCCGCCGGCGCCTTGCTCAGCCCCTCCTGCGCCATCGCACGCAAGGTGGCCCAACCATCCAGACCCGGCATGGCCAGGTCCATGAACAAGGCATCGGGTTGTTGCCCCGCCACGCCATGCCGCAGGCTGGCCAGGCAGTCGATGCCTGAATCGAAGGCCTGCACCTCGAAACCCAGGGGCTCCAGAATGCGCACCAGCAAGCCCCGGTCGGCCTCCTCGTTGTCCACCACCCAGACGCGCCGCCGGTCGCCTACATAGCCGATGCGCTGGCCGCGCGGTGCCACGCGGGCTTGCTCGGCCTGGCGCAGTTGCGGCAGGAACAGCCGGATGCGGAAATTGGTGCCCTGCCCCGGCGTGCTGCGAACGCTCATCTCGCCGCCCATGAGGTCGGTCAGCATCTTGCTCACGGTCAGGCCCAGGCCCGTGCCGCTGACCGAGCTGCCCACCGCCGATGAGCCGCGCGCAAAGGGCTCGAAAATCTTCTCCAACTCGGCCTGCGCGATGCCCGGCCCGGTGTCGGTGATGTCCACCTGCGCAATCTCGCGGGCATAGCGCACCTTGAGCGTGACCTCGCCCTGCGTCGTGAACTTGACGGCATTGCCCAGCACGTTGAGCAGGATCTGGCGCACGCGGCGCTCGTCGGCGCGCACGGCCTCGGGCAAGGCCGGGTCGATGTCGGCGATGAAGCGCAGTTTCTTGGCCTGGGCCTCACGCTCGATCAGCTGGATGATCTGCTGGAACACGTCGCCCAGGCGCACGGGCTTGAGGTCCAGCGTGAGCTTGCCGCTCTCAATGCGGGCGATGTCCAGCGTGCCTTCGATCAGCGACAGCAAATGGTCGCCACCACGCTTGATCACCCCCACCGCGTGCTGGACGTGCTCGGGCAAGGTCTGGTCCTCGTCCAGCAGCTGGGCATAGCCCAGGATGCCGTTGAGCGGCGTCCGCAGCTCGTGGCTGATGGTGGTGATGTAGCGGCTCTTGGCTTGGTTGGCATGGTCGGCCGTCTGCTTGGCCTGCTGGAGTTTCTCGTCGGTGCGCTTGTGCAACTCGATCTCTCGCACCAGCAGATGGGTCTGGCGGTTGGATTCCTCCTGTGCCACTTGGCGGCTCTTGTGCGTGAGCACCACCCACCAGCCGACCACGCCAGCCACCAGCAGCAAAGCAGTGAACACCTTGACGAAGCCGGCCTTGAGCAGCTCTGCGACAGCCAAAGTGGACGTCAGGTCCAGCACATCCAGGTCACGCACCTGCTGCTGGAAGACCAGGCCCAGCAAGGCGGCCAGCAAGGCGGTGAGCACGACCATGATCAGGAAAAACTGGCCCATCTCCGAATCCACGCGCTGCCAGACGATGTCGGGGATGGCGCGGCGGCCAAAGGCCCGCCATTGCTCTGACCAGCGCGCCTGGGGCTTGCACAGGTCCTGACAGCGTGCATCGAGCGAGCAGCACAAGGAGCAGATCAGGCCTTGGTAGGCCGGGCAATGCGCGGTGTCGTCGGCCTCGTACTCGCGCTCGCAGACCGTGCAGCGGTGCAGGGCCTGGATGCGGATGATGCGGCTCAAGGGTTGGCCCGCTTCGTCAGCATCGACCAGCGGATGAGCCGGCGGATCGAGCACCACCGGCGTGCGCGCCAGGTAGTACTTGCCTTTCGTGCCCCAGGCGATCAGAGGCGAGACCACCAGCGCCGTCACCAGCGCCAACAAGGCAGAAAACGCCTGCGCGCCCTCGCCCAGCCAGCCCATGTAGGCCAGCACCGAGATCAGCGAGGCCGCACCCATCGCGCCCACGCCCACCGGGTTGATGTCGTAGAGGTAAGCCCGCTTGAACTCGATCCCTTTGGGCGACCAGCCCATCGGCTTGTTGATCACCAGGTCGGCCACCACCGCCGTCATCCAGGCAATCGCGATGTTGGAATACAGCCCCAGCACCTTGCCCAGGGCCTGGAACAGGTTGAGCTCCATCAGCAGCAAGGCGATCAGGGCGTTGAACACCACCCAAACCACCCGCCCGGGGTGGCTGTGCGTCAGCCGCGCGAAGAAGTTGGACCAGGCCAGCGAGCCCGCATAGGCATTGGTCACGTTGATCTTGAGCTGCGAGATCACCACGAACACCGCCACCGCAGCGATCGCCCAACTCTGATGCGGGAAGATCTTCTCCCAGGCCACCAGGTACATCTGGTT
>CANBUA010000176.1 GCA_947372535.1 Burkholderiales bacterium | reverse complement strand
CCAACGCTTGCCTTGCTCGCCTGAGCGCAAAGCAATGCGGATCACCACATAGCCCGGAATGATGTAGAGCATCTCCACGATGCGAATGGCATCGCGGGCCGCCGTCATGCCAAAAGCCTCAAAGTCCGCTGGCAAATGGATTGAGACATTCATTGGCACCCAGAAAAAGATCACCCAGATCCCCCAGGGCAAATGAATCCTATTGCGCTCACTGAAGACGTGGGTGGCGCAAGCAAGCAAGGCAAACACCAGCACGATGTCGGTCAGCGGCACAGGTGCACTCTTGGGCCCCAAGAAAATTGCGCCAAACCCAACGTTCAACACGAGCAACGCAGATATCGTCAGGAAAACGCTCTTGATCCACCAAGGTGCGCCCGGGGCCAGCTTGGCAATCAGGGCCACAAAGCCAGCGAGCAACATCAGCCCAACCACAAGAACCACGCCAAAAATAGGCGCAAGCGCCAAAAAGCCGCCGAGCCCAAACAGAAACAACGCAGAGAGCGCCACCACCAGCGTCAAAACGAGCGGAGACATCCCCAGCGAATGGATGGTGCGAGGCGGACCATCGGGCCGCCAGGTCGGATCGGCGAGCACGGTCGCGCGACGACTTAAAAACGGGATTTTCAGCATTTCAAAAGCACCCACAAACCAGCCAATACGCCAAAACCTGACGCCAAAACCACCCCGGACTCGGCCAAGTGCGACGTCGCCACGAGAACCACACCCAGCGAAACGACAGCCTGTGCCACACCTGCTCGCACGATCAGATCAGTTCGGCCCAAAGTTCGCACGCGAAAAAGCGCCAACAACCACAGGAAGGTCAGCGCAACCTGTACGCACTGCAAGCCGACCAAGGCGCCGTACTTCGCAAATGAAGCGCCAAACGCCAGCGTCATCGCCGCACTGCCGCAGATCGACAGCACCAACAACCCAGCCCCCAGCGGCAAACCATAACCGACTAACACGCGGAGCAAGTACCTTTTGAGCTTGGCGTCACCGCCGTCTCGAAAAACCGCCCCACTCCTGGGCATGACCAAATTGTTGAACGCTTGAAAGAGCATGTTTGTTGGCCCCAACAACGTCTGCACGGCGCGCACAGCGCCCGAAGCCTGGGGGCCCATCAAGTGCGCGCTCACGTACAACACGCCCGCTGTCCCGACCCATTGCAACTGCTCACCGACCAGGTAGGCTCGCCCTGCTTGCCACAATTCGCGGGCTGAGTACCTGGCGCCGGCCCAGTCGGGCCTGACGTTCAAGGCATGGTAGCCGGCGACAAAGGCAAGCAGATATGCCGACATCACGCCAGCAAGGGCCGTCTCCAGACGAAGCAAGCCAAGTACGTGCAATGCGATAACCGCGCCCACTTGACCGCCGTAGGCCAGGAGATCGAGCCAGAAAACAGGCCTGGGCTCACCCACCGCAAAACAATAGCGCCGCAACCAATCTTGCAACTGGAAAGCCAGCGTCACGCACCCGACCAACAACGCGGCGTCGATGCTCAACCACTCAGGCTTGAGCCATGCCGCCAAAGTTGCACAGCCTGACAACAACGCAGAGGCGCTCAAAGCCAGCCCCCACTGGCAGGCGAAGGCGCCACGTAAAAACCGCTGCTGCTCAAGCTCGCTGCCCAGTCGCGGCGTCAGGGTCAACATCGGCAACCACAGCAGCGCACCCGCCACCGTGTTGGCGTACAACACCAAGCCAAAAATCAAAATCCACTCGCCAAAATCGGCAACGCCCAAATAGCGCGCCATCAGAGCGCTGACGGCAAAGTTGCACCCACTGACCAAGGCCTGGTCAGCAAACACCCACAAAGCCGAGCGGTTAGCGGACATCGGCCATCGCCTGCAGGTAAATGTCGAGCAATTGCGCATGGTTGCGATCAGGCGTGTAACTGCGCTCGTATTCGGCGCGAGCTTCACGCCCCATCGCTGCCATCTCATGTGGGTGAGATCTCGCCCAGTTCAGCTTCTCCAATAGATCGCCCACATCACCCGGGCGAAACAGCAAGCCGGTCTGCCCCTCGCGCACCAACTCTTGCAATGAGCCATGCCGGCTGGCAATCACTGGTACACCGTTGGCAAACGCCTCCACCAAAGTCCGAGGAAAGCCCTCATAACAAAGGCTAGGCAAGACCAGATAAGACGCCATCGACAGGCGGTTCAAAATCTCCGGCAAGGCCTTCGGCCCGAGGTAAGCCTCACCCGCCACCGCGCGCACCTGCGCCTCGTAAGGCCCACTGCCAATCACTTGCAACGCATGCCCAGGATCGCGCGCCATGGCCTCTGCCAACACGGTGATGCCCTTCTCTTCAGACAAACGCCCGATGTAGAGCCCGCCCTGGCGATCGTCCCATTGCGGCTGGGGAACCCAATCCACAAAGTTGGGCTTGACGCTGATCTGAGCGGGCTCAAACCCACCCGCCACAAACTTCGACTTGCAAAACTCATTGAGGGCGATGTAGCGCGTCACCTTGCGAGAGAACGTCCCAGCCCCCCTGTGCAAAGCCAGCATGGCCGTCACAGCGCCCGTCTGCAAGGCAGAGTTGCGGTAGCACTTGTGTACCACCGCGGCGAGAGGCACATGGCCGACGCATTTCTCACACACCTGCCCATCGCGCAAAAAAGTTGCCTGCGGGCACAAGAGCCTGAAGTTGTGCAGGGTCTGAACCACAGCGACACCGGCCTTGGCCGCCGCCCAGAACACCGACGGAGAGACAAGCGGCAAGGTGTTGTGCACATGAATCACATCGGGCTTGAAACGCTCAATGTGCGACATGACCCAGCGAAACGTGGGCTGAGACCACAAAGTCTGCGCAGCAACGCCCAACAAAGACATGCCTTTGACTTCGTCGTTGTGCTTGAGCAGCAACTCCACCTCGTGACCATGCTGGCGGAGCAAGTGCAACTCCGCCTCCACGACGCTGTCCTCGCCGCCACGCTGCTGATACGCGTTATGGACGACCAATACCCTCAAACGACGATGCTTAGGTGTCGCCGAATTACTCGTGGTAGTCATAGGCCTGGAAGCCGGCCTGTTTGACGAGGCTGTCGCGCTTGGCCGAGGTGTAGTCGCTCAGCACCATCTCTTTGACCAGCTCGGCCAGGGTCGTGGTGGGCGTCCAGCCCAGCTTGGCCTTGGCCTTGGCCGGGTCACCCAGCAAGGTCTCGACTTCGGTGGGGCGGTAGTAACGGGGGTCAACCTTGACGATCACGTCGCCCACCTTGCATGAGGCCAGCATTTCGCCATTCACAGGCTCGATGGCCACCACCTTGCCCACTTCGCTCTCGCCTTCGCCCTCAAAGGCCAGGGTGATGCCCAGTTCCTTGGCCGAGAACTCAACGAACTGGCGCACGCTGTACTGCACGCCCGTGGCAATCACGAAGTCGTCGGCCACTTCTTGCTGCAGCATCAACCACTGCATCTCAACGTAGTCTTTGGCGTGACCCCAGTCGCGCAGCGCGCTCATGTTGCCCAGGTACAGGCAGTCTTGCAGGCCCAAAGCAATGCGGCTGATGGCCCGCGTGATCTTGCGCGTCACGAACGTCTCGCCACGCACGGGGCTTTCGTGGTTGAACAGCACGCCGTTGCAGGCGTACATGCCATAGGCCTCGCGGTAGTTCACCGTGATCCAGTAGGCGTAGAGCTTGGCCACCGCATACGGGCTGCGGGGATAGAACGGCGTGGTCTCGCGCTGCGGGATCTCTTGCACCAGGCCGTACAACTCAGAGGTGGATGCTTGATAGAACTTGGTCTTTTTCTCCAGACCCAAGATGCGGATGGCCTCGAGCAAACGCAAAGCACCGATGCCGTCGGCATTGGCCGTGTACTCGGGCTCTTCAAAGCTCACGCCCACGTGGCTTTGCGCGGCCAGGTTGTAGATCTCGTCGGGCTGCACCTTTTGAACAATGCGCACCAAGCTGGTCGAGTCGGTCAGGTCGCCGTAGTGCAGCACGAAGTTGCGATTGTCAACGTGCGGGTCTTGGTAGAGGTGGTCGATGCGGTCGGTGTTGAACAGCGAGGAGCGGCGTTTGATGCCGTGCACCTCGTAGCCCTTTTTCAACAAGAACTCGGCCAGGTAGGCACCGTCTTGGCCCGTGACGCCGGTGATGAGAGCAACTTTCTTGGTCATGTGGGTTTCCTGGAAATACGGAGAGGTCAGACAGTGGGTTCAGTGTTGGTTCAGTAGGTGTTCATCACCACGCCCACCACCTTGGCGGGCGTTTTTTCAATCTCGTGCTGCAGCTTCTTGAGCTTGGCCATCTGGCTGACGCCTTGGCGCCCCACCAGAACGGCCGAGCCGCAAGCGCCGGCAATGACGCGCGAATCAGACCCGTGGCTGGCCGCCGGGGTGTCGACGATCACGTGATCGAACTTGTTGAGCAACTCTCGCACCAGCAGGCTGAACACGGGGCGCTGGGCCAGCTCGGTGGGGTTGGGGGGCACGACGCCCACGGGCAGCAGGTACAGGCTGGGCAGATCGGCCACGGGGCGGATGCCGTTGCTTTCGGAGCGGCCCGACAGGATGGTGGCCAGGCCGGCCGTGGAGCCCTTGACACTGAACAGTTCATGCAGACGGGGGGTGCGCATGTCGGCATCCACCAACACGGTGCGGCCGCCCAGCTGGCTGAAGGCGATGGCCAGGTTGGCGGCAAAGAAGGTCTTGCCGTCTCCGGTGTCGGCGCTGACCACGGCGATGGCCCGCTTGGCCTGGCCTTCCTGGTACAGGCTGCTGATCAGGGTGGCGCGCAGATCGCGGAACACCTCGGCGGAACGCTCGAAGGGTTGGGTGGCCACCACCAGCTCGGCGTTGAGCTTGTTTTCCAGCCCCTGGCTGTAGGGGTACTGAAACTGCTGGGACAGGGCCCACATCACGTCTTCGCGCTTGGCCAGGCCCAGCGCCACGGCGGCTTCGCCAAAGCGCGTGTTGTGCTCCTTCTGGTAGGCCAGCACCCTTTCCACCTGGTCTGCGGACAGGTGGTTGTTTTCACGAATGATGTCGCCAATGGATTTGTCTTGCATGGATGGCAGTCGGTTGCGGTTCGTGAGCGGGCTGAATCACTGTTTGCCGGAGAACGGCAGCGCCAGGCGCGAAGGGCGACGGGCCGAATCAGGCAGCCGCAGCGGGCCCACCTGGGTGTTGGCCACGGGCAGGATGCCCAGCAGCGGCAGCTCCAGGCCCAGGGTGACGTCTTCTTCGTTGCGCATGCGGCGGTCACGCAGCTCCGCAATCAGGGCGATGGCCATGGCCAGCATGCCGCCCACCAGGATGCCCAGGACGATGTTCACCAGCACCTTGGGCGACGAAGGCTGCGAGGGCGCACGGGCCTCGGCCAGCACCGACACGTTGGTCTGGTTGCTCTGGCTTTCCATCGTGGACTGGAAGTAGCGCGAGTAAGTGGAGTCGTAGGCGCGCTGGGCCGAATCGACATCGCGGGCGAGCACGGCCACCTGGTCGCGTTGTTCCTTCAGCTGCAGCAGCTTCTGGCGCTGGGCTTCGATGGCGCCGCGGATCTGGGCCTCACGCGAGCTGTTGATGCTGGTGGACACGGTGGCGCTGCTGGTGATGCGCGCCGTTTCGGTGTCGATGCGGCTGCGGATTTCATTGATGTTGGCCAGCAGTTCCACATATTGCGGGTGTTCAGGCCCGTAGCGGGCGCTGATTTCCTTCAGGCGGGCTTCCTGGCGAGACAGATCTGTCTTGAGCCCGCCAATCAGGGGGCTGTTGACCACATCGGGGCTGTTGGCGCCGCTGTTGTGCTGGCGGCCGGTGGATTCGGCCTTCATGCCCTGGACGGCCACCAGTTGCCCGGACAGCTCGTTCAGGATGCCGGTTTCCGCATCCAGCCGCTCTTCGGATGCAACGATGCCGTGTTCTTTCTGGAAGGTGGACAACTTGGTCTGGGCGGTTTCGACAGCCGACCGGGCCTGTTGAACCTGTTCATTGAACAGGCCGCTGTAACGCTTGGCGGGCTCGACGCGCAATTCCAGCGTGGTGTCGATGTAGCTGTGCATGAAGGCATTGGCCAGCGCGGCAGCGAATCGGGGGTCGGGAGAGGCATAACCGATGAAGATGGCCGAGGATTCCTTGGAAGGTTTGATTTCCAGGCCGCGGCTCAACAGCGGCACCAGCCAGCTTTCGAAATCGCCTTCGCCGTTGGCGTTGTCCTGCCACTGCTTTCGCAGGTCCGGGCTTTCGTCCAGCTTCAGGGCCTTGATGACCTTGCGCACCACGCGCTCGCTCTGGAGGATGTCGAGCTGGGTGGCGATGTAACCCGGCGCCATCAGCCCGGGCAGCACCATGCCGGCGATCGGATCAGGCGATTTGATGTCGATGATGACCGAGGCCATGGCCGTGTAGCGCTTGGGCATCAGCAAGGTGCCGGCGACGGTCAGGGCGACCACACCGAAAAATATGGACAGCACCATCACCCAGCGGGCGCGCAACACAGTGAGCAATTGGTTGAAACTCATGCAGGATCCTGATACTTAAGGAGCAGTCTTGGGGCCGCGCAGGCTGCGGAACAAGCCGAGGATGTTATCCACGAAGATGGTGAGCAGGGTGGCGACGACAAACAACAAAATGCCGGCGAAACCGTGGACGAAGCCTTGGCCTGCTTCATCGCCAAAATAATAAGTGACCAGCACGAGGGTGATGACACGAATCACGTTGGAGGTGAAGGAAATGGGCAGGATGAATATGGCCAGCAGGATATTGCGCAGGCCGGACACGTGCTGGGTGAGGCTCATGTAGAAAACCCCCACCGCTTCCAGCGCGAATATCGAATTCATGCCGGCGCAGGCGTCCGCCACCATGAGCTTGTAGGGCCCGATGGTGAGGGTGACGCCGGTGCGCCCGATGGGGTATCCGGCCTGGTAAAGAATGGCTTCGGCCACATACGACACGGCGGCTTTGAGCGGCGCCGTGACGGTGAGCACCACCACGCCGGGCAGGGGGATCAGGAAGAGCATGAAAAACAAGGGGAACCACATGACCCGCCAACCGGCGGGCCCCTTGAAGAACAGCAGCAGGGCACTGAACAGAAACAGTTGCGAGCCCGACTCGAATTCGGCGAAATCCATGGATTTGCCAAAGGCGTAAAGCACCAGCCCCGACACGAACAGCACGGTGGCCAGGGGCCCCGTGGAGCGGTAGGGCAGCGCGGTGAGGGCAGACCAGCGCTCTTTGGCCAGCCAGATGACCAGCGCCAGCATGACCGGCCCGTGGCCTTGGCCCTCCAGAGACCACACCTGGGCGTTGAGCTTCAGGTAAGTGGGCACGTAAAGCACTAGCAGCCCCAGGACCAGGGCGGCCACTTCCCACGAGCGGGGTGCCAGCGGCTGGCTGGCGTTGGGGTTCAAGGCTGTTGAGGGCATGAAGGCACAGACTGCGGGCCGAGGTAACAAGTTCCTGACGATGGGGGGAACATCGGGGTGTGCGGCGCCGGAACGTTGATTTGGGGGGGATCAGGGGGCAGGTGAAATGGCAAAAGTGCGACGGTTCAGTGGGTTTGCCCCTGTGGCATCAGGTCGGGAGACACAGTATGCATGCGCAAACTTCATGCCTGTATGACGGTTGGTGCATTCATACGCAGAGATGACCCATCAGTCAGGGGGGCGGCCATGGGTCACGCAGTTGTCACATGCCGTGTGACAACTCCGATCCATGGGCTGCGCCGGGTCATTGGAAAATGGCCCCTGCATTTGTCACATCGGTCGGCCTGCCAACGGCTTGAGCGCGGATTTGTTTTTCTTGTCCGCGCAGCACCCGGCCCAAGGGCCGCTCAGGCTCGGGCGTCGCCCCAGCGGACGGAGCAGGTTTCGTCGCCTTGGTAATAGGTGCGGCCGTGTTTGTCCACGATGTACTGGGCCGAGGCCACCATGTCCTCGAACTTCGAGCCGGCGCTCAGCCGGGTGTAGTCGAAGAGCACGCTGCACAGCACCTCGCTGCCGGCCCGCAGCTTGCAGCCGTGGCCGATCCAAGTGGGGCCGACGATCTTGACGCCAGCCTCGATCTCGGTGCCCGAGCCGATGTACACCGGCCCGACGATGTCGACGCTGCCCCAGTCGACCTTGGTGTTCAGGCCCACCCACACGCCAGGACGGATCTCCTTGCCGGGCATGTCCATCTGCGCCACTTCGCCGCGCAGCACGCGCTGGCAGACGGCCCAGTAATCGGCCACGCGGCCGATGTCGATCCAGTTGAAGAAGCGGTTCTGCGAGTAAAAGGGCACGCCCTGTTCGGCCATCTTGGGGAAGAGCTGGCTGCCAATGTCGAACTCCTGGCCCTTGGGCACCATCTCCAGCGCTTCGGGCTCGAAGATGTAGATGCCCGTGCTGGCCAGGCGGGAGCGGGCTTCTTCGGGCTTGGGCTTTTCCTGGAAGGACTGGACGCGGCCCTGCTCGTCGGACACCACCACGCCGTAGTTCTTGACCTCTTCCAGGGGCACTTCCAGGGTGATGACGCTGGCCATGGCCTTCTTGCGCTTGTGCTCGAAGATGGCGGAGCTGAGGTCCAGATCGATGATGGCGTCGCCGCAGAGCACCACCGTGGTCTCGTCGAAAAAGCCGGAGAAATCCTGGATGCGGCGCATGCCGCCGGCCGAGCCCAGCGGCTTGGGCACGATCTCGCCGTTTTCGAGCTTGCCTTCGTAGGCGTAGCCGATGCTGACCCCCCAGCGGTGGCCGTCACCAAAGTAGTTCTCGATCTTCCAGTGGTTGAAGGCCACGTTGATCATGATCTCCTTGATGCCATAGCGGGCCAGGTGCTCGATGATGTACTCAAGCACCGGCTTGCCCAGGATGGGCACCATGGGCTTGGGGGTTTGCTTGGTCAGCGGGCGCACGCGTGTGCCTTGGCCCGCAGCCAGGATCATGGCCTTTGTCATGGACTGCTCTCTGCTACTGCCGGAAGAAAGGGATTGCAGAGTATGGACGCGCAAGGTTCATGCCGGGGCAGTTGTTGATCCCTGATCCGGGTGGATGTGCGGTGGCGTCACATCCACCCACCCTGCAGGCCTGCGCTGAGGCCCTGAGGGCTCAGTCCCGGCGCCTGCGGAGACCGCGGAGTGCCAGAACCCCGAGCGCCGACAGCGCCATGGGCAGGGTCCCGCTTTCGGGCACCAGGCTGGAGAACGCTGCCGCGCCGACGGTGGCGCCGTTGTTGGTGAGGGTGAAGGCTTCACCAGGCCTCAGCACGATGTTGTAGAGCTTTTCAATGGCCTCGTGCGGTTCATACGTGCTGCTGGACTCCCGCGTCTTGAAGATCTGGACTTCGGGAGGGGACCCCGCCTGGGAGTATTTGCCGGAGATGTTCAAGCCATAGGAGGTTTTGGCCCAGCTGTAGGAATCTGCGGCCATGTAGACGGAGATGTCGTAGAAGGCGTCGAGCGTGAAGCTCAGGGCATGGTCGGTGTTGTTGCTGGCTGTGGCCAGGACACTCGTCTTCAGCGTGTTGCTGGCCTGGGAAAACGAAGTGGGCGGGGCGTCCGCGATCGCATCGGCCATGAACTGGGCCGAATACAGCGTGTCGGACAGGCTCTCAGTCGGCGAGATGCGCTCGGCATGGTTGCCGTACCCCTTCATGGTGCCGTCGAACGTGGATTCGCTGTACTGCACGACCGCATCCTGCGCGCCCTGGAACTGGAGCTTGATGGTGGCTTCGGTGGTGGCGTGGCCCAGCGCCCATGCCGGGGCGGGCAGGGTGGCGATGACCGTGACCGCCATGGCGGCCAGGCGAGCGGCGGATGCCAGGGGAATGCGGTTGGGTTGCATGTCAACTCCGTGGTGGTGGTGGGATCACATCGATTCGGCCAGCCTGGAGCCCGATCATGTGGAAGCCATCTTGGACGGGTTGACAGGCCAGCGCCATTGATGTGGATCAGCCATTTCACGGCTTCGAAGCTGCGGGGCTCAGTTCAGGTTGATGCCGAGGGCTTTGACAGAGG
>CANBUA010000175.1 GCA_947372535.1 Burkholderiales bacterium | reverse complement strand
GCGCGGGGGCTGGATGCCACGCCGCCCATCCAGGCCAAGCTGACCCGTGCCGGCGACCTCCGCGCCGTGGCCATCCTGGACATCATCCTGCGGGACGAGGTGGGCCACGTCGCCGTGGGCAACCGCTGGTTCCATCACCTGTGCGATCAACGCGGGCTGGATGCCGTGGCCACGTATGCCGATCTGATCAAGCGCTACGACGCACCCAGGCAACGTCCGCCCTACAACATCGAGGCGCGCAAGGCCGCCGGGTTCACGGACCTGGAGATGCGGTTTTTGCTAGGCGAAGAAGGCTGATTTCACCCGCGCGGGTGGTGCACGGCATGCAATTGCTTGAGCCGCTCTCGCGCCACATGCGTGTAGATCTGCGTGGTCGAGATGTCGGCATGCCCGAGCAGCATCTGCACCACCCGCAAATCCGCGCCATGGTTGAGCAAGTGCGTGGCAAAGGCATGCCGCAAAGTGTGCGGTGACAAATGCTGCGTGATGCCCGCCACTGCACTGTGCTTCTTGACCAGCTTCCAGAACATCTGCCGTGTCATGGCGCCGCCTCGGGCCGTCACGAACAAGGCATCGCTGACCTGCCCGCCCAGGATGGCCGATCTGGCTTCATCGGCATAACGCCGCAGCCAATCGCCGGCCTCATCGCCAAACGGCACCAGGCGCTCCTTGCTGCCCTTGCCGGTCACGCGCACCACACCATCGGTGAATGACAAGTGCACGCTCTTGAGGTCCACCAGTTCGCTCACGCGCAGGCCGCTGGCGTACATCAGCTCCAGCATGGCGCGGTCCCGCAGGCCCAGGGGCTCGCTGAGCTCAGGCGCCTGCAGCAAGGCTTCAACCTGCGATTCGGTCAGCGAGGCGGGTGAGCGCAAGCGCTGCTTGGGCGCATCGAGCTTGAGTGTGGGGTCGGCCAAGGCCAGGTTCTCGCGCAGCGCCCAGCGGTAAAAGCGCCGGAACACGCTCAAGCGCCGACCTGCCGAGCTGGCTTGCGAGCCGGCATGGCGCGCCACCACATAGCCCAGCAGATCGGCCTCGGTGGCTTGCGCCAGTTGACGCCGGCGCGATGACTCTCCCAGCCAATGGGCCAGGGCCGTGAGGTCACGCCGATACGCCGCCAGGGTGTTGGGGCTCAGCCCATCTTCCAGCCAGAGCGCATCGAGGAAACGGTCAAGCAGCGGATCCACCACCACGCAGCAGGCCTTCCTTCATTTTGAGATCGGCGGGCCGCTCCCCGATGTAGATCTTCAGCAAAGCTCGGTAGAAGTCCTCGCCTTCGAACGCAGGTCCGACGGCCTTGCCGTTCAGGCGCAATTGCGTGCCTGCGCCTGGCACGTAATCCATGTCGATGACATCGCCTTGGCGAATGGTGCCCATCGAATTGATCAGGGCCACGAAATCCGTCAGGCGAGGCGCCAGCGCCACTTGCACCTTCTCGGGTTCATTGCGCTTGACGCCTTTGGCAAATGCTTTTGAATACTCCTGGCTGGGCGCCTCCAGGATCACCTTCATGCGCAGGCGTTTGGGGCCTTGCATGGCCAGGGCCTGGCCGGCATCCTGGGTGGGTGCGGCCAGGTAGAGCCCCGACACGAAAGCCTTGACCCAGGCCACGCCACGCAAGCCGAGGCCATTGAGGCGCAAGGTGCGGTCGGACAAGACCACGGTGTCCTCGAACCGTTGGCCTTCGAGCACACGCTCGGCATGGGCCTGGCCGGCATTGGGCAAACCCGCCGCGCCCAGGGCGCCGGACATCACGGCCACGACCGCGGCCACGGTCACCCCACGCGAGGCTGCCACCAAAGAGCGGCCCATCAAACATACGGCGTTCCACATGATTCTTCTCTCCTGGCGCATCGACAATGCCGTCTCGCAGAACCCCACCTCGCCTTGAAACTTGAACACGGCGGGCTGTCAGATCTCAACGGTTGGGGCGGTGCCCCGGCTGACAAGAGCGGGTTTGCCCTGATCGATCCGCCTTCGACCCAATCACCCCGTTGCGCACCATGCTCGACCCTGCCCTGCTGCTGCCCGACTTCGCCCTGATCATGACGGGTTTCCTGCTGTGTCGCTACACGGCTTTCGACCGCCCGGTCTGGGACGTGGTGGAGCGGCTGGTGTACTGGCTGCTCTTCCCGGCCTTGCTCTTTGCCTCCATCGTCAAGAGCCCCATCCGCATCACCGATGCCGGCGCGCTGGCCTTGGGTGGCGCGATCATTTGCGTCATCGGTGCCTTGCTGGCCACGGCGCTGCGCTGGTGGCCCGGCGTGGACGCGCGGCTGCACGCCAGCGGTGCCCAAGTGGCCTTCCGTTTCAACAGCTACATCGCCCTGGCGCTGGCGGACCGACTGGCCGGCGCGCCGGGCGTGGCTTGGATCGCCGTACTGATCGCCGTTTGCGTGCCCTTGTGCAATGCAGCGGCGGTCTGGTCGCTGGCCAAGCATGGCGGCCATGACACTTGGCGCGAGATGGCTCGCAACCCTTTGATCATCGGCACAGTGGCAGGCCTGGCCGTCAAGCTGAGCGGTGTGAGCTTGCCGCACTGGACGGTGGAGACCATCTCGCGCATTGGCCAGGCGGCCTTGCCCATGGGCCTGTTGGCAGTCGGCGCTGGTTTGAAGCTGGCCGGTCTGCGCGCCGCGCCCGGCTTGGCGCTGGCCTTGCTCACCATCCGCCATGCCATCTTGCCGGCCATCGCCCTGGTGCTGGGCGGTTTGCTGCCACTGAGCCCTGCGCAACATGGTGTGCTGGTGGCTTTTGCCGCGCTGCCCACGGCCTCCAGCGCCTATGTGCTGGCCGTTCGCATGGGTGGCCATGGACCTTTTGTGGCCGGCCTGATCACGGTGTCCACCCTCATTGGCATGGCCAGCGTGCCCTCATGGGTCGCGGCATGTCGCATTTGGTCGTCAACCATGTAAACCGATCGCCAGACCCACGCGTTGAAGTTCACAAGCCGCCGATCTTGGTGGCCTGCTTCAGAGGCTCCAGCACCATCGAGCCGACATTTGTCTCCAAGGATTCATCATGACCAAGTCTCTCGTCCTCGCTTCCGCCCTGGCTGTTTTCGCTGCTGGCGCTTTTGCCCAAGCCCCCGTCGCCGAAGCGCCTTCCAAGGCTGCTGTCACCAAGACGGTCAAGCACAAGCATGCTGCCAAGAAGCACCACCACGCTGCTGCCAAGGCATCTGCCACGATGGCTGCCCCAGCTGCCAGCAAGTGAGCTGTATGCCAGCCTGGTCGCTCTGACCGGGTTTGAGCTTCAAAGCCGGACCCAGGTCCGGCTTTTTCACGTCACGTCGTTCGTGACAACCGCTAAAGCAAGCTGGCCACAATGTTGATCGTCAAAGCCAGCACTGCCGTGTTGAAGACGAAAGCAAATACGCAGTGCACCAGCCCCGTTCGGCGCATGGCTGAGGTGGCAAAGGAGACATCAGCCGTCTGCCCCGAGGTGCCAATCACACCAGCCAGGTAAAGAAAATCGAAATAGTCGGGCTCATCCGTGCCTGGAAACACCAGCCCGTCGGGCTTACTTTTGGACCTGCCCAAGTAGAAGTCATGAGCGTAATGCATGGCAAACATCGTCTGGGTGAACGCCCAGGAGGTGACGATGGTCAAAATCGCCAGGCCCACATGGGCGATTTCCGGCCAGCCTTTGGCGGCACGCGCCACGCCCAACTCCAGCACCACGGCTGCCAGGCTGACCAGGGCAGACAGGATGACCAAGGCCAGCACCACCCACTGCCGCATGTCCTGCAACAAGGCGCGCTGGCGCATGTGATCGTGCGATGACTTGACGATCATCACGCCGGCTAACACCAAAAACAGCAAGGTGCCCACGTTCCAGCCGACCAGCCCACGCGCCACGCCGTGCGTCATCAGGCTGGACGGGATGCCCATGCCCACGATCACCCCTGCGCCGATGGCCATGAACAACCTGGGACGCCCCCCCAGGCTGCTCTCCAGGCGGCTCAGCACCCAGGGCGAGGATTGTTCAACAGCTTGTTTGGCAGTCCTCAAAAGCTCATCTCCTGATGGCGACGCCATGGTCGCGGGAATTCATGATTTCATCACGATGCGCGCTCATACTCGCACAGCCGTTTCGGCAATGCCCCAAGGAGCGCACATGTACCACGGCGAGCGGTTGAACAGCGTGACCCACTTGATGGGCCTGGCCCTGGCAGTGGTCGGGTCGGCCGTGCTGCTGGCCCAGGCCATCGAAGGCGGACGGGCCATCACGGTCATCAGCGTGAGCGTGTTCGCCTTGACCATGATCGCGCTGTATGCGGCCTCCACGCTGTATCACAGCACCCAGGGCCTTCGCAAGGCGCGCTGGGCCAAGGTCGACCATTGCGCCATTTACCTGCTGATCGCCGGAACCTACACACCGTTCACCTTGGTGACGCTGCACGGCGCGCTGGGCTGGGGCCTGTTCGCCTTTGTCTGGGTGCTGGCGCTGGTTGGCATCTGCAAAGAGCTGTGGTGGGGCCGCGAGACCATTCCGTCGGTGCCGCTGTACGTGTTGATGGGCTGGTGCGGGCTGGCCGCCGGCGTGCCGCTGATGGAAGGACTGCACGATCAGGGCTGGATGTGGCTGCTGGCGGGTGGCCTGCTCTACACCGTGGGCATCGTGTTTTATGTGCTGGACGACAAGCTCAAACATGGGCACGGCATCTGGCACTTGTTCGTACTGGGCGGCACGGCCAGCCATTACTTCACGGTGCTGCGCTTTGTGGCTTGAGGTCCGGACTGCGCCCATACTCGCGGCATGACCGCGCCCATTGTCGCCAGCACAGCCGCCTTGCCCAACTTGACCTGCCCTTTGTGTGGCAGACCCAACGCTTGCGCGCCGGCTTGCAGTGGCTCGCTGGAGACACCCTGCTGGTGCCGACAAGCCAGTTTCATCCCTGAACTGCTGGCCAGCGTGCCGCCGGATCAGCGCCACCTGGCATGCATTTGTGCGGCATGCGCGGCTGGTCACCCACCGCTCAAGCCGGCACAGGCTCCACCAGCGGGTTGAGGCTCTTCATGACCGCCGCGCCGAACAATGTCGCAAAGGCCACGTCCTTGGCGTCCTGACCCGTGCCGATGCGAATGACTTCCTCAATCGGTGCCATCTTGGTCGCGTCGAACAGCACCCATCGCCCGCCCAGGTAGGCCTCAAACAGCGCGTGGTAATCGGGCGGCGGATCCGGGAACTTGACGTAGCCGACGACCAGGCGCGCTGGGATGTTCAAGGCCCGACAAAATGCAATGCTCAGATGCGCAAAATCGCGGCAGACGCCCGCGCGGTTGACCAGGATGTCCCGCGCCGAAGTCTGGGAGTTCGAGCTGCCGGTTTCGTATTCGATGTTGTCGTGCACCCAATCGACGATGGCCTGCACCCGCCCGTAACCCGGCGGCACCTGCCCAAAGGTGCGCACGGCTGTGCGGCCCAGGGCGTCGGATTCGCAATAACGGGTGGGCACCAGGAAGCGCATGGCCTCATCGGGCAGGTCGGCAATGGCCAACTCCGGCGCCTGGGTATCGACGATGCGGTCGTCAAGCTCCACTTTCGCGCGGTATCGGATGGACAGCGGCCCGCCATCGCAGTGCAGGCGAAAGAAGCGGTTGTGCAAGGAGACGTCTTCGTAGGCGCGAATGGGCAGGGCGGGCACGATCTCCAACTGCTCGTCGATCACCCTTTGCCCCTCCAGTTTGGCCGCCTCGACGTGGAACACGAAGTCCGTCGGGCTGCTCACCTCGTAGACCATCTCGTTGTCGATCTGGAAGGTTTTCATCTCGTGACGCTCTGGTGAAACAATGATCCATGCAGCGTAATGACTGTCGGCCGCGCCGGGAATCGGCCGCTTCCTATTCATCGGTAGGAGAGTTCTGACGGCGCGCACTACCCGCACACCTGACGCGCTATCGCCGCCATTGACCCAATCTGTTGCGATTCACAACAATATTGATTACGCTGACAGCCATCGTTTTCAGCCCTTTGCCGATCGTGCCAAGTTCATCCATGCACCGCCTGCGCCGCCTGTTCTACGTCAGCCGCACCCGTCCGGGCCTGAACATCTCTCAGATCAAGGACATCGTGCTGAGAGCACAGCGCGCCAACCGTCAGCTAGACGTCACGGGCATGCTGGCCCATTCCGGCGCCCACTTCGCGCAGGTGCTGGAAGGCACGGCCGAGCACCTCGCCACGCTGGTTGACAAGATCAGGCGGGACCTCCGCCACACCGACATCAAGGTCATGCAGGACGAAGCCATCCATCAACGCGACTACGCCCAATGGTCAATGGGCTTTGTCTACGACCCCAGCTTGATCGACGAACTTGAACACCTGCTATCCACATCCGACGCGGCCCCTCACGGCACGGTGAACGACAGCCTGCGTCGACGCATCTTCCTGCACGTCAGCGATCCGGCCAATCCGTGAAAGCCTCGGCCTGAGCGCCGATGCTGCTGATCGGCATGCCTGACCCGGCAGCGTTCGCGATAGAAGCTGCGACGATTCGACCTGCCAAGGTTGCCGTTGTTGAAACACGGCCTGGATGTCAAAGGACGCCATGGGACGCCAGAACGCAAAAAGCCCCGCGAGTTCAATGACTTACGGGGCTTCGCGTGGTAACTGGGGTCTTTATGGGACGCTGTGAAACCTGATTCTGGCGAGGGCGGCATACGAACCTCATTGCAGCACCTGGCTTAGCGGGCGATTCGGCTTTTTCGTACCCCCATATGTGCCCCCAACCAATGCGGATGTCGTGGGACGAGTTATGGCACGGCGCGCGTCAGGCCAAACGTCACCCCAGAATCTGAATTCGAATCCTATTACGTCGTAGCGATTGCATGCCAAGCAAAAAGCCCCCTACCTCTTGATTGCTTGTGCGGGCTCTGGGGTGCCACGGTTGGCTGGTGAACCATCACCATCGGTGTTTGAGTCGCTGCCCATGCGATACCCCATGGCTCTGTAACCTCGCTGCCGCTTGTCCCACATCTGCAGCAATGCAGGGTGGCCGGTGTCGACGACGTCGACGACGTCGATGATCCGCACATCGGTCTTGGTGGCGTGTTCGCGATGCAAGCGGCCAGCGTACTGCTGCAACGTGCCCTTCCACGAGACAGGCATGGCCAGCACCAGTGTGTCCAGTGGTGGATGATCGAAGCCTTCGCCGACGAGCTTCCCTGTAGCCACCAGGACGCGTGGCGTCTGAGGCGGTAGCGCATCAAGTTCCGCAATGAGCGCGGCCCGCTGCTTCTTTGACATCTTGCCGTGCAGCATGAAGGGCCGCGGCACCAGCGTGGCCAAGGCCAAAACGATCGCTTCAAGATGCTCCGTTCGTTCGGTCAGCACCAGCACCTTGCGGCCTTGCTCGAAGGCCGTAACCACTTCGGCGGCGATGGCTTGAGTTCGCGCCAGGTCATTGGCAAGATGCCGGAACACATCCTGAATGCCTGCTGCGCTGGGCAGGTCGATCCGGGCAAAACGTGAGCGGGGCAACACTTCCAGATCATGCGGCGCGTTGGCGGGCCTGGCGGCTGTATGCCGTGTGGGGCCGCATTGCATGAAGATGATCGGCTGCTGGCCGTCACGGCGAATGGGCGTGGCAGTCAGGCCGAGCACGAACTTGGCCTTGGTCTTCTTGAGGATGGCATCAAATGATGCAGCGCCAACATGGTGACATTCGTCGACGATGACCTGCCCGTAGTTTTCGACCAAGGCATTGACCTCACCTTGGCGGGACAGCGATTGCATCACGGCAATGTCGATCTTGCCGGTGGGTTTGGCCTTGCCGCCGCAGATGGTGCCGACCACGCCCTTTCCAACATCAAGGAATGCTTGCAGGCGTTCCTGCCATTGCTTGAGCAACTCGGTTCGGTGCACCAGCACCAGGGTGTTCACGCCGCGCCGGGCAATGATGGCGGCGGCTGTGACGGTCTTGCCAAAAGCGGTTGGGGCGCACAGCACACCTGCATCGTGGTGCAGCATGGCTGAAACCGCCACCTCTTGGTCAAGCCTCAGCGTGCCGACGAAGCTGACATCAATGGGTTCACCGGCATACCGCTCGTCTTGCAAGTCACAGCGTATGCCGTTGTCCTTCAGCAAGGCCTGAGCGGCATCAAAGCAGCCACGCGGCAATGCGATGTGCTGGGGGAAGTTCTCGGCGTTGCCGATCACGCGCGGCTTGTCCCACACCGACATCCTCATGGCCTGGGCCTTGTAGAACTCGGGGTTCTGAAAAGCCGCCAAGCGGATCAACCGATTGGCAAGCGCTTGAGGCAGCTTGGCTTTCTCGAAATAGATCAGGTTGGCCAGCGTTGCGGTCAAGGCTGCGGGCATCGCGCCAGCGAGCTTTTTTGAGGTGGTGGCTGCGCGCTTCCAGGGCGCGGCCAAGTCCTCGTCGTCGATGAAAGTCACGTCCAGAGGGTGTGTGCCGCCGATGGCACGCAGGATGGTCGGCTCGATGTCATGAGGCGCCATGGGCTGGATCAATGCGAGGAAGGCCCATTGGTCAAGGTGTGGTTTCAGCTCGGCATCGACGAAGACGCTGCAGCCGTTTTCGCGCGGGTGTTTCTGAAGGGGTAACGCAATGAGGTTGCCAAAGCCACCTTTGGGCATCGTGTCCTGGTTGGGGAACAAGCGGTCGTAGGACGCCAGCTTGAGCTGACGGGTTCGCGAGCAAGTGTGGCTGATGATGGCCGTCCCTAAACGACGGGCATCCCGTGCTGACACCCGACCGCCGAAGAAGACCCAGGCGTGTGCCCCTCGCCCAGAGCGTGAAATCTCCAGCGCCGCTGGCACACCCAACTCATGGCAGGACAACATGAACGCTTTGGCATCCTCCTGCCAATCGGCCTCGTCAAAGTCAACGGCCAGGAAGTAGCAGTTGTCGTCCCCCAGCAGTGGGTAGACCCCCACGGTGTGCTCGCCCGCCAGGTGGTCGTAGATCACGGCATCGGACAGCGGGAGCAGCAGACGTTGGCTGCAATCCCCGCATTTGATACGAGGCTTATCGCAGACACCCGCTCGCCATTCGTTGGCGCAGGCGGGGGCACAGCCCGATTTGCCCGAGGTCTTGCCTTCCCAGCGTACGGGATAGACATCGGTGCGGCCACGGAACAGCCGCCGAAACAGCGCGACCTTGTCCGCAGTGGACAGGCTTAAACGCTGCGGCTCTGCCTTGGGCGCAGGCGCTGGGCATGTTTGAACGGCCGATGAGGGCAAGCGCCATTCAATTCCGTGTGCTGCCAGGAGCGCGACCAATCGGGCGTTCTCGGCCTGTAGCGCGGCCAGATCATCTGGCTCAGTCATGGTCTCCGTGCTCAGAGAGCATCTGATCCATCTCTTCATCAACGCCGTAGCCGATGCCGTCGCAGGTTTGGTGCACGGCTCTGAGGCGTTCCCGCAGGGGCGTCCGCTGCCTTGGTGACAAGGTCTCGATGTGATGCAGCGCTTGGCCGAACATGCGCACCAGTGACCCGAGGTATGCCTCGTCATCCAGACAGACATCGCTGGCGAAGCCCGATGCTTGCTCGCAATAGAACACCATCAACTCGGCCAGCCCTTCGGGGGCGCCCAAGGCCTTCTTGTAGTCCGCAATGGCCTTCTTGGCCTTGGCCACGGAGGTGTTCTGGTTCTTGAACACGTCAGGCCAGAGCCAGCGGTCGATGGTAGCCTTGTAAGGTTTGAGCGCGTCGTCACCCAGATGCAGGCGAGCGTGCAGAAAGGCCTGGTTGTCCTTGCTGGCGGTGTAGAGGTCTTGCACCAGGGTGAGCAGACCAGCGCGGTCGAAGTCCGCCAGCTTGGCTTTGACGTCGATCCAGGACGGAGTGGCTTTCTTCGTGGCCATATGAGATGGATGCTGAAAAGTGTTGCTTGAATTCGGTGTATTGCCCTGTGCTATGCCCGGTTTCCATGGCTTGCCACAATGCCCAGTCTCGCTTACCTGAGCCGCGACTTCGGGGTGCCCATCGAGGTGGTTAC
>CANBUA010000174.1 GCA_947372535.1 Burkholderiales bacterium | reverse complement strand
TCTGAAATTGCGCGTGCCGGTGGCGGCCGCGGGCTGGCGATGGCTCTGGGTCTGAGTTGCTGCTGGCTTGTTGTGCCCACGCATGGGCGATTGGGCCGAGCGGCGTTCAACCGTGCCATCGGCGTCGGACCTGGTGCGGCGTGGGCTGGCTTCTTCATCGCCCAGGTTGAAGAAGGCCACCGACTTCAGCAGCTGCTCGGCCTGGGCCGAGAGCTCTTCAGAGGTGGCGGCCAACTCTTCCGAGGCCGAGGCGTTCATCTGCGTGGTGTTGCTCAGCTGGCCCATGGCCCCGCCGATCTGCGTGACCGACTCGCTTTGCTCTTGTGAGGCTGCAGCGATCTCCTGCACCAGTTCAGAAGTCTTCTGGATGGAGGGCACCATCTCGTCCAGCAGTTTGCCGGCGCGCTCTGCCGTGGAGACGCTGTCACTGGCCAGGTCACCGATTTCCTTGGCAGCTTCCTGGCTGCGTTCAGCCAGCTTGCGCACCTCGTCGGCGACCACGGCGAAGCCCTTGCCATGTTCACCCGCACGGGCGGCCTCGATGGCGGCGTTGAGCGCCAGCAAATTGGTCTGGTAGGCGATGTCGTCGATGATGCCGATCTTCTGGGCAATCTGTTTCATTGCGGTCACGGTTTGCGTCACGGCCGATCCGCCATCGGCAGCTTCCTTGCTGGCCTTGGTGGCCATCACGTCGGTCACACGGGCGTTGTCGCTGTTCTGGGTGATTGAGGCCGACATGGAGTCGACCTGAGAGGTGGTTTCCGTCACCGAGCTGGCTTGCTCGCTGGCCGATTGCGACAGCGATTGCGCCGTTGAACTGACCTGACCGGCTGCGCCTGTGAGGGCGTTGGCTGCAGCCCGGACCTCATCGATCACGGAGGCCAGTTTTTCTGTGCTGGCATTGGCGTCTTGCTTGACCTGGTCGAACACACCTTCCGCGTCGCGGGTGATGCGCTGGGTCAGGTCACCTTCGGCCATGGCCGAGAAGACGCGGCCCACGTCTTCAATGATGCCCATCAGCTTCTCGCTGGCCGCGTTGGCATCGCCCTTGACCTGAGCAAAGGTGCCTTCGTAGCTGCTGTCGATGCGCTGCGACAGATCGCCAGACGACAGGCCACCCAGAACGCGGCCGATGTCATCGAAGATCACCGAAGTGGTGTCAAGCAAGGCGTTCACACCCTCGCACAACACCTGAACCGGACCGCTCTTTCCCTCCATGGGGATGCGTTGCGCGAGGTCGCCCTTCATGGCCGCTGACGTCACGGCTTGGGCCTGCGAGACCGACAGCGTCAGCATGTTGTTGGCCTTGACCTCTTCCGTCACATCGGAAGCAATCTTGACCACCTTGATGACGCGACCCATTTCGTCGCGGATGGGGGCGTAGATGCCGCGGATCCAGACTTCCTGACCATGCTTGCTGATCCGCTTGAAAACGTCGTTCTTGGATTGGCCGGCGGCCAGATCACGCCAGAAGTCCTGGTAGGCCGGCAGGACGGCCTGACTTGGGTCCATGAACATCCGGTGGTGCTTGCCAACGACCTCGTCGTTGCGGTAGCCCATGAGGCCGAGGAAGACGTCGTTGGCAATGAGCACCTGACCGCTCACGTCGAATTCGACAAAGGCAGAGACGGCATTGATGGCCGCCAGCACGCCCTTGGCATTCTGGCGCTCGATCTCCGCTTCGGTGATGTCGTAGCGCACGCCCAGGTACTTCATGGGCTTGCCGTTCTCGCCCAGGATCGGAGCGATCACGGCATCCACGTAATAGGGCGTGCCATCCTTGGCGCGGTTCTTGATCATCCCGCGGAACATCTCGCCGCGGCCGATGGTCTGCCACAACTTCTTGAAGGTCTCCTTGGGCATGTCGGGGTGCCGCGTGGTGTTGTGCGGCTGGCCGATGAGCTCGTCGCGGCTGTACTTCGACACCTCGATGAACTTCTCGTTGATGCTGAGGATGTCGCCCTTCTTGTCGGACTCCGAGACGATGCTGGTGACATTCATGATGTCGGTGCGCACCGTCAACTCCGACTCGACCTCGGTCAACCTCTCCTGCAAGGCCTTGAGTGCGGCTTCGGCTTCCGTGCGTGCACGGATGTGACCTGCCATCAGGTCTTGCTGTTGCTGCAGCTCGGCTCCTGCCAACCATTGGGTCAGCCAAGAGTTTTTGGTGGTGTTCAAAGGGGTCTCCTACGGTTGCTGAGGGGCGATCAAGTTGGCGATGCCATCAGACCGCAGAGCCTTTGGGCTTGCAACGCGGGGTTGCATCGCCAACTGGCCCAGTGAAGGGGTGTCAAAGATCAGGGCCACTTCGCCCGTGCCCAGGATGGACGAGCCCGACACGCCGCGCAGGCTGCGCAGCATCAGGCCCAGGGGTTTGATGACGGTCTGGTGCTGGCCCAACAAGACGTCGACCAGCACGCCGAAGCGGCGGTTGCCCGAGCGCACCACCACCACGCTGCTGCGCTCGGGCTGGGGAGAGTCGAGCGCGTACAGGGTGCGCAGGTCCACCACGGGCAAGAGCTCGCCACGCAGTTCCACACAGCAGCGGCCGCGGTCGTCGACCGCCGTGGCCACAGCGCGGTTGGCGATGACCTCGACCACCGATTCCAGGGGCAGGATGAACTTGGACGGCCCCACACCCACCAGGAAGCCATCGATGATGGCCAGGGTGAGCGGCAGGCGGATCTCCATGGAGGAGCCCTGGCCCAGTTCGCTGGAGATGGTCACTGTGCCGCGCAGGGCTTCGACGTTGCTGCGCACCACGTCCATGCCCACGCCGCGGCCGCTCAGGTTGGTGACCGTCTCTGCGGTGGAGAAGCCCGCGGCGAAAATCAGGTTCAGGATGTCGTCGTCCGGAGGCGTGACGCCGCGTTCCACCAGGCCGCGCTCCCAGGCGCGGGCCAAGACCTTGTCGCGCTGCACGCCGCGCCCGTCGTCCATGATGCGGATGAGGACGTGGCCGGATTCATGGCAAGCGCTGAGCGTGAGCTTGCCTTGCGCTGGTTTGCCTGCAGCTTGACGCTGTTCGGCGGTCTCCAGGCCGTGGTCCAGTGCGTTGCGCACCAGGTGCATGAGTGGATCGGCGATGCGCTCCACCATGGCCTTGTCCAATTCGGTGTCGCCCCCCACGATGTCCAGCGCCACGTCCTTGCCCAACTCTGCCGCCGTGTCTCTGACCACGCGCTTGAAGCGGGCGAAGGTGTCGCCGATGGGCACCATGCGCAGCTTGAGTGTGCTGTTTCGGATGCTTTCGATCAGGCGCATCACCTGCTGGTTGGCTTCGACCAGCTGTCGCTGACGGGATTGCCTGGCCACCATCGATGCACCTGCCCCCGCGATCACCAGCTCGCCCAGCAGGTTGATGACTTCGTCCAGCCTTTCCGCCTGCACGCGGATGAAGGCGTTCTCGTCGCCCGCGCCGCCGCCTGCGCGTTGGCGCTGCTGCTTGTTCAAGGCAGCGGCCACCACCTTGGGGCTCAGTGCGGCCTGGGTCTGCAACACCTCGCCCAGCAGCGGGGCCATGCCTTCGCCGCCTTGTTCGTTGTCCTGGTTCTGGCTGTCCAGCCCCTGGATGAGCTGAACCCGAGAAATGGCCCCTGCCGACACCAGGATCTCGCCCAGCTTCAATTGTTCGGGCAGGGCGTCGATGCGGTCCACGATGTCATGGATCGCAGCGCCCATGGGGCTGATCGTGAGGGTGCAGTCTTCCAGTGCAAACTTGAAGGCATCTTCCACTTCGCCTCTGGAGGCGGTGGTCTCCAGCATGAAGTCAAAGCCCCAGTGGCAGTTCTCGGGGTCAAGGGTGTCCAGCGTGGGAAGGGTGTCGGCATGGGCCTGAATCTGGACGATGCGCCCTATGCCCCGCACATAGTTCAGCAGGGTCAGCGGGTCAATGCCATGTCGGTAGGTGTCGGCGCCAAACTGGACGCCGATCTTCCAATGCTGCGCGGTGGCTGCGGCAGCAGCCTGCGCCTGCACTTCGCTTGTGGCCGTCGGCCCAGTCGTCGGGTCGACGCGGGCGTCATGGCCCGCAGTCCGCTTCAACTGGGCGACCAGATCGTCGCGCAAGTCGGTTTGCCCGGCATCCAGGGGATGCGTCTGCCTGGCGTCCTTGACGAGCAGGCGGATCATGTCGTTGCTGCGCAGGAGCAAGGTGTTGACGGCCGGCGTCAGTTGCAGGAGGCCCTCGCGCAGCCGCTGCAACAGGGCTTCCACATGGTGGGTGAAGGCCACGACCTCGCTGAGGCCAAAGACCCCGGCCGAACCCTTGATGGTGTGGGCACACCGGAACAGCGCGTCCAGCAGTTCGCTGTCGCCGGGAGATGTTTCCAGCTCCAGCAGCAGGTGCTCCAGGGCTTCGCTCTGCTCATTGGCCTCCTCGATGAAGGCCGGGAGCATCTCCAGGATCAGATCGTCATCGCTCGGGTCAGTGTGCATCGACGGCTCCTGCAGCGTTTCCATCGACGAGGCCAGAGACACCGAGGGCCGCGCAGGCCTGGGACAGTGCGGGGCTCGGATTCAACAGCGCGAGCCGATCGTCTCGGGCGGACAGGGTTCTGGCCATCGACAGCAGCAGTTGCAGGCCGGCGGCATCGATCTCGGACACGGCGCTGGCCTGGATGCACAACTCGTCGGCGTCGTGGGACACCCAGTCCTTGAACAAGGGCAGCACCTCGTTGACGGTGTAGATCGTCAACTCGGCGGGCAGGGCGAATTCAGTGCTCATGGCGGTGCTCATGGCCGTGCTCAGGCAGCCGCCAGGCGCGACACGGCGTCCAGCAGTTCTGGCGGGTTGAAGGGCTTGACCAGCCAGGCGCGGGCGCCGGCGGCCTTGGCCTGCTGCATCTTGGCGTTTTCGTCTTCTGTGGTCAGCATGATCACGGGGATGAACTTGTGCTTGGGGTGCTGCTTGACCTGCTTCACAAAGGTGATGCCATCCATGTTGGGCATGTTCACGTCGCTCACGATCAGGTGCACCTTGCCGGCCTTGTCCAGCTGGATCAGCCCTTCCTTGCCATCGGCGCCTTCGATCACCAGGTAGCCGGCCCGGACCAGGGCCATCTTCACCAGCGAGCGCAGCGAGCTGGAGTCATCGACGATCAGAACGGTTTTGCTCATGGGTGACCTCTCCTTCGGAATCAGAAGAACACGACCTTGCGTGCGGGTTGGGTGCGTGTCTGTGCTTGTGCCTGCCCAGGAGCAGACCTTCCCTGGTCATGGCGTTGTTCTCGCATCGTGTATTGGCGCTCGAGATCGGCCAGCCAGGCATGCGGTTCAGGCGGAGGCTCGGCGCGCCCGATCTGGTCGGACAGGCGCTGGATGTCACCATCCACGACGCCGATCATCTGGTTGATGCGGTCCTGGAACTGCAGGCTGACGATGAGCTGCTCGATGTGGCTGCGGATGGTGTTGCCGCGCTCGCGCATGGTGTCGGCATCGGCACTGAGCCCCTGCATGCGCGCCAGCACCGCTTGCACCACCTGGCTGGATTGGGCAATGGCCTGCTCTTCATGCGCAGAGGCTTCGATGGCCGCATCGGTGGCGCCTTGCATGATCGTGGTAACCCGGGAGATGCGATCCTTGATCTGGCTGGCCGTGGCCGCCGACGATTGCGACAGGCTGCGGATTTCCTTGGCCACGGTGGCAAAGCCCCGTCCCGATTCACCGGCGTGTGCGGCCTCGATGGCGGCATTGATGGCCAGCAGATTGGTCTGTGCGGCGATCTGGGCCACGCCCTGGGCCATTTCCTGCAGGTCGCGGGTGGCCAGCAACAGTTCGGACATGCTTTCGTTCACCTGATGCTTGCTGGCGTTGAGTTTGCTCATCAGGGCGATGACTTCCTGCAATTCCTGCTCGCATTGCACGAGCAGGACACTGGAATCGTTGCTCTGAGCGGCATCCCCGCCAGCGCCCTTGAATCCCGCATCTTCGAATTGATCGGTGACCGACGAGAAGTTGCCAATCAGGTCGTTCACGGCGTTGTCGATCTGCGTCTGTGCCGACGACACGTGTTCATGCCAGACCGGCAGCACCTGGGAGAGCAATTGGTTCAGCGGCGTGGCATCGGCCGTTGGCGCGAGGGTGTTCCCATCGCGCCGAGGGGTGTGGGTCAGCCAGGTGGCGAGCGCGGCCGTCAGCACCGGCACCGCCAGTGCGCTGCTCAGGCTCAGGGCATCCACCGAATGGAGCAGGGGCAATGAGGCCAATGCGCCCGTGATCAATGCGCTGCACCCGATGCGCAGGGTGCGTGGCCATCTGCCGGTCAGGGTAGACAAGGGCTCTTGGTGTACGCCGGACATCCGGTTCAGCCTCATGGAGATCGAAAGTACCCGCCTTGTGGGCGGGTGGCCTGTCCCTATGCGTGGCCGAAGCGCCGCGGTCCTGCCCTTTGACCCCAGGGACAAGGGTCGCAGATTGCTTGTGCACCTTTATCGTCTGGCGCCGTGTCCCCTTGAGCCGTTGGACGGCCTGAAAGCATGATTTCCCAAGCATTCGGTGCCGGAGCCGTGCGTTTTCACACGGATCACCGGGGGCTCAGCCTTATCCCGCTGTCGGGCCGCCCAACAAGGTATGCACCTCGTGGGTCATGGTGGACAGGAAGGCCAGCAGCCCGAGGTAGGCGAATCCATAGATCAGCTTGTCGTTCAAGGTGGTCTGGTAATAGGCATCGGCGCCCGGCGGCGTCTGGCCGCGCAGGTCGCGCCAGGCCTGCATCACCTGCGGTGCGGCCAGCAGGGCAATGATGATCAGCATCGGGCTGGGGTGGACCAGGGCCAGCACACCCAGCACCGGCACGCCCAGCAGCCAGATGCGCGGCGACAGCACCGCCGTGATGCGGCCGCCATCCAGCGGCGACAGCGGGATCAGGTTGAACAGGTTGAGGAAGAACCCCGAATAGGCCACCGCCATCAGCCATTGCAGATCGGGCCCGGCGCCATCGGCCAGCAGGTAGCAGCCCAAGGCCCCGATCGACCCCAGCACCGGCCCGGCCAGGCCCACATAGGCTTCGGTCTCGGCGTTGTGGGGCAGCTGTTTCAACTCGATCCAGGCGCCCATGAAGGGGATGAAGGTGGGCAGGCCCACGTCCAGCCCGCGCTGGCGGGCGGCCAGGTAGTGGCCCATCTCGTGCAAAAAGAGCAGGGCGATGAAGCCCGCCGCATAGCGCCAGCCATAGATGAAGGCATACACCACCAGCGAGATCAGCATGGTGCCGCCGCTGGCCAGAATCTTGCCCAACTTGGCAGCGTTGAACAGCAGGAAGATCAGTTTCAGCATGTGGCAGTTCTGGCGTTGGGGGTTCAGCGGGGCAGCCCCCGAAACAGGTGGGTGAGCGGGGCAAGGGGGCCACAGCAAGCGCCCCCCACGCCCAGCTTGCCAGCAAAATCAGAGCGTTTCAGACATCCCGGGGAGATTCCAATGCAGATGAACAAGGCCATGATTCAGGCGGGCGTGCTGGCCCTGGCGCTGACCGGTGCAATGGCACAAGCGCAAGTGGTGGTGGCCTACGACAACGGTGGCCTGGGCTATGACTGGGGGCACTGCATCAGCGGGCCCAACCAATGCGGGACCATGAACGGGACCTCATTCACGCTCTACAACGCCTTCACGCTCACCGAGCCCACCCATGTGGTGGGCTTCCAGAACTGGAATGGCACGGGCCTGGCCAGCACCTACCTCAGCACGACCTGGAGCTTCTGGTCGGACAGCCCCAACCATGTCCAGACCCCGCTGTACGCCGGCTCATCGGTGGCTACCATCGATGTGGACCAGGGTTTCAACCGTGCCCAGGTGCTGGACCTGGACATCGACCTGCCGGCCGGCACCTACTGGTTCGGCCTGAACCACCAGACCACCCAGCCCTGGACCTATGTGGTCCCCAGCACCTGGGTGAACGGTGCCGTTCTGGGCGATGGCACCGGCTGGTTCCTGGACAACACCGGGCAGATGGCCTTCCAGATCCTGGCGTCGTCGGCGGTGCCTGAACCGTCGAACGCCTTGCTGTTCCCGCTGGGCTTTGCCGCCCTGTGGCTGCGCCGCAAGTCGCGCCAGCCGGTACAGGCCCAGGTCCAGGTTCAGGCCTGAGCGCGGGTCAGTCGCTTCACAAGCTGGGGTCGGCCCAGCGCTGGGGCGCCTGGCTGGCCACCGCCACCCGGCCATCGGCGGCCAATTGCAACTGGCCTTCAACACACCAGCGCACGGCTTGCGGGTACATGAGGTGCTCCTGCGTCAATACCCGTGCAGCCAGCGTGCCTTCGGTGTCATCGGGCAGCACGGGCACCACGGCCTGGGCCACGATGGGCCCGTGGTCCAGTTCCGGCGTGACGAAGTGAACCGTGGCGCCGGCCACCTTGCAGCCCGCATCAATGGCGCGCTGATGCGTGTGCAGGCCGGGGAAGGCGGGCAGCAGGGAAGGGTGGATGTTGAGCAGCCGCCCTTCGTAGTGCGTCACGAAGCCCGGCGTGAGGATGCGCATGAAGCCGGCCAGCACCACCACATCGGGCGCGTGCTGATCAATCACCCGTGCCAGCTCGGCGTCAAAGGCCTCGCGGCCATCGAAGGCCTTGTGGTCGACGGTGGCGGTGGCGATGCCCCGCGCGCCCGCCCAGGCCAGGCCCGAGGCGCTGGCCTTGTTGCTGACGACGGCGCTGATGCGCGCCGGCCATTGGTCACGCCCGCAGGCTTCGACGATGGCCTCCATGTTGGAGCCTCGCCCGGAGATCAGGATGACGATGCTTTTCATGCGGCCGCCAGTGTAGCCGCGCCGACCCTGACGCCGCCCTGGCGCCGGCGCCGGATCTGCCCCCCGCCTACAATGGCTCCCCCGCTTTTCACCGGCAAATTGCCGATTTGTGCCCATGTCTGCCCCGACGAAGCCCTCAGTCCAACGCGTCCTCACCGGCGTCACCACGACCGGCACCCCCCACCTGGGCAACTACGTGGGCGCCATCCGGCCGGCCATCGCCGCCAGCCGCGAGCCCGGGGTGGACAGCTTCTTCTTCCTGGCCGATTACCACGCGCTCATCAAGTGCGATGACCCGGCCCGCATCGCCCGCTCTCGCCTGGAGATCGCCGCCTGCTGGCTGGCCGCCGGCCTGGACACCGCGCGCGTCACCTTCTACCGCCAGAGCGATGTGCCGGAGATCCCCGAGCTGAACTGGCTGCTGACTTGCGTCACCGCCAAAGGCCAGATGAACCGGGCCCACGCGTACAAGGCCTCGGTTGACGCCAACGAGGCCGCGGGTGAAGAGCCCGATGCCAACATCACCATGGGGCTGTACTGCTATCCCATCCTGATGGCCGCCGACATCCTGATGTTCAACGCCCACCGCGTGCCCGTGGGCCGCGATCAGGTGCAGCACATCGAGATGGCGCGCGACGTGGCCCAGCGCTTCAACCACTTGTTTGGCGCTGGCCGCGAGCTGTTCGTGCTGCCCCAGGCCGAGATCGAAGAAAGCGTGGCCACCTTGCCCGGCCTGGACGGCCGCAAGATGAGCAAAAGCTACGACAACACCGTGCCCCTGTTCGAAGGCGGCCCCAAGGCCCTGAAGGACGCGATCGCCCGCATCGTGACCGACTCCAGGCTGCCCGGCGAGCCGAAAGACCCGGACAACGCCCACCTGGTCACCATCCACGATGCCTTTGCCGATGCGGCCACCCGCGCGGCCTTCCATGCCGATTTGCGCGCCGGCCTGGGCTGGGGCGATGCCAAGCAGCACGTGGTGCAGCTGATCGAGGCCCATGTGGGCCCCATGCGCGAGCGCTATGCCGACCTGATGGCCCATCCGGACCAGATCGAAGCCGTGTTACAGGCCGGCGCCGCCAAGGCCCGCCGCATCGCCACGCCTTTTTTGCAGGAACTGCGCCAGTCCGTGGGCCTGCGCACCATGGTGGCCGTGGGCGGTCAGGGCACTGCCAAGGCCACCGACAAATCGGCCGAGCCGCCCGTGTTCAAACAGTACCGCGAGGCCGATGGCCAGTTT
>CANBUA010000173.1 GCA_947372535.1 Burkholderiales bacterium | reverse complement strand
ATGAAGCTGGAATTCATGCGCAACGCCGAGCGCTACCAGTTCATGAAGTGGGGCATGCAGGCCTTCGACACCTTCGGCGTCGTGCCGCCGGGCTTTGGCATCGTCCACCAGGTCAACCTGGAGTACCTGGCGCGCGGCGTGCATCAACGCGCCGATGGCGTGGCCTACCCCGACACCTTGGTCGGCACGGACAGCCACACCACCATGATCAACGGCATCGGCGTGGTGGGCTGGGGCGTGGGCGGCATCGAGGCCGAAGCGGGCATGCTGGGCCAACCGGTCTACTTCCTCACCCCCGATGTGGTGGGCTTCGAGCTGACCGGCCAACTGCGCGAAGGCGTGACCGCCACCGACCTGGTGCTGACCGTCACCGAGGTTCTGCGCCAGCAGAAGGTGGTGGGCAAGTTTGTCGAGTTCTTCGGCGAAGGCACGGCCTCGCTGGCCTTGCCCGACCGCGCCACCATCGCCAACATGGCACCTGAGTACGGCGCCACCATGGGCTTTTTCCCGGTCGATGACAAAACCATCGAATACTTCCGCGGCACGGGCCGCCTGCCCGAAGAGATCGATGCTTTCGAGTCCTACTTCAAAGCGCAGAAGCTCTTTGGCGTGCCCAAGGCGGGCGACATCAACTACTCCAGCGTCGTCAAGCTGGATCTGGGCACGGTCACACCTTCGCTGGCCGGCCCCAAGCGCCCGCAAGACCGCATCGAGCTGGGCAAGCTCTCGAGCAACTTCACCGAGCTGTTCTCCAAAGGCAGTGCCGACAACGGCTTCAACCAGCCCGCCGACAAGCTGGACAAGGTCTTCACCACGCCTTCTGGCCTGAACATCCGCAACGGCGATGTGCTGATCGCCGCCATCACCTCTTGCACCAACACCTCCAACCCCAGCGTGCTGCTGGCCGCCGGCCTGCTGGCCAAGAAGGCCGTGGAGGCGGGCCTGAAGGTCAAACCGCACGTGAAGACCTCGCTGGCCCCTGGCTCACGCATCGTTACCGAGTACCTGGAAAAAGCCGGCTTGATGCCCTACCTGGAAAAGCTCGGCTTCGCGCTGGCCGCCTATGGCTGCACCACCTGCATCGGCAACGCCGGCGACCTGTCGCCCGAGCTGAACGAGGTCATCTCCACCAACGACCTGGTCTGCGCAGCCGTGCTCTCGGGCAACCGCAATTTCGAGGCGCGCATTCACCCCAACCTGAAGGCCAACTTCCTGGCCAGCCCGCCGCTGGTGGTGGCCTACGCCATCGCCGGCAATGTCACGCGCGACCTGATGACACAGCCGGTCGGCCAGGGCAAGAATGGCAAGGACATCTACCTGGGCGACATCTGGCCCAGCTCGGACGAGATCTACGCCTTGATGAAGTACGCGATGAACGGCAAGGCCTACCGTGAGAACTACGAGAAGGTCACCACCGAGCCTGGCAAGCTGTGGGATAAGGTCACCGGCGTGCACGGTCAGGTCTACACCTGGCCGCACAGCACCTACATCGCCAAGCCGCCCTTCTTCGATGGCTTCCACATGCTGCCCCGCCAGGCCATCAAGGGCGAGGCCCTGGGCGTGCAGGGCGCGCGCATCATGGCTCTGTTCGGCGACTCCATCACCACCGACCACATCTCGCCCGCAGGCTCGATCAAGGAAGCCAGCCCGGCCGGCCAGTACCTGCTGGCCCACGGCGTGGCCAAGGGCGATTTCAACAGCTATGGCTCGCGCCGCGGCAACCACGAGGTGATGATGCGCGGCACCTTCGCCAACGTGCGCATCAAGAACCTGATGATCCCGGCCAAGCCCGACGGCAGCCGCGAAGAAGGTGGCCTGACGCTGTACCAACTGGATGGCCCCGAGCAGGGCGCCGTGCTGCCCATCTACGACGCGGCCATGAAATACCAGGCCGCAGGTGTGCCCACCATCATCTTCGGCGGCGAGGAATACGGCACCGGCTCCAGCCGCGACTGGGCGGCCAAGGGCACGCAGTTGCTGGGCATCAAGGCCGTGGTGGCGCGCAGCTTCGAGCGCATCCACCGCTCCAACCTGGTCGGCATGGGCGTGCTGCCTTTGCAGTTCAAGGGGGAAGACAGTTGGCAGACGCTGGGACTGACTGGCAGCGAGACCATCGCGGTGGAGTTGGGCGATGCGATCAAGCCGCAGGCCGATGCCAGGTTGGTGATCACCCGGGCCGACGGGCAACAACAGACGGTGGTGGTCACACTGCGCATCGACACGCCCATCGAGGTCGACTATTACCTGCACGGTGGAATATTGCCCTTCGTATTGCGGCAATTGCTGGCGGCTTGAGCACTAGGCCACAGCGCTAGGATGAGGGATGGCCGAAGCTTTCAAGCACCTCATCAACCCAGAGACCGTCCGCACGGCCGGCCAGCACCTGCAACGCGTCTGGCCCGCCTTTGACCGTGCACGCTTTGAGGCCCTGGCCCTCGATGGCCTGGACGCACTGGAATTCAAAAGCCGCGCCCTGCACCTGTGCGCGGCTTTCGAAGCCACGCTGCCCGAGGATTTCGACCAGGCCGCCGACATCATCGAGGCCAGCCTCAAACCCGTGACCTCCACCAGCGTCGACCCGGACAAGGAACTGGGCTTGCTCAAAACCGACGACACTGGCCTGGCCGGCTGGGCGCTGTGGGCCACGGGCGAATACATCGCGCGGCGTGGCCTGAACCACCCCGAGCGCGCCTTGCAAGCCCTGCACGCGATCACCCAGCGCTTCACCGCCGAGTTCGCCATCCGGCCGCTCATCGTGGCTCACCCCGAGCTGGTCTTCAAGACCTTGGCCTCCTGGACAAATGACCCCAGCGCGCACGTGCGCCGCCTGGTCAGCGAAGGCAGCCGCCCCCGCCTGCCCTGGGGCCTGCGCCTGAAATCCTTGGTGCTTGATCCCAGCCCCACCCTGCCCTTGCTGCGCGCCTTGCAGGACGACCCCAGCGAGTACGTTCGGCGCAGCGTGGCCAACCACCTCAACGACATCGGCAAAGACCACCCGGACGTGCTGGCGCAATGGCTAGGCGAGCACCTGCCGTCAGCCGATCGCGCGCGTCAGCGATTGCTGCGCCACGCCAGCCGCTCGCTCATCAAATCGGGCCATGCCCAGGTCATGAACCACTGGGGCTTGGGCCAGGCCTTCGAAGGCACGGTGCAGTGGCAGGTCTCGCCCCAAGCGATTCACGTGGGTGAGGCGATCAGCCTGAGCTTGCAATTGCAATCGGGCAGCAGCCAGCATCAGTCCCTGGAGATCGACTACCTGGTCCACCACGTCAAGGCCAATGGCCAGACATCGCCCAAGGCTTTCAAAGGCTGCCGACTCACGCTGGCGCCGGGCGCTTCGGTCACCTGGCAAAAGCAGCACTCACTGCGGCCCATCACCACCCGGCGCTATCATCCCGGCACCCACCTGGTCGAGTTGCAAATCAATGGGCAGGTGATGGCCTCGGCCCCATTCGAGCTTCGCAGCGCCTGAGCGCCAGACTGGGAGCATCCCCATGCAGATCACCGATTTCTCCACACCCGAGTTCTTCGCCGACCCCTACCCGGTCTACGAACAACTCCGCGCCGAGGGCGACCTCAAACCCCTGATGCCCGGCGTGCTGGTCACCGGCAAACATGCCGTGATCGAGGCCTTGCTCAAGGACCGCAAGCTGGGCCGCAACTACCTGCGCGGCGTGACCCTGCGTTATGGCGAAGAACGCAGCCAGTTGCCGGTGTTCGCCCTGGTCTCCCGCATGATGCTCACCATCAATCCGCCCAAGCACACGCGCCTGCGCGGCCTCTTGATGAAGGCTTTCAACATGCGCCAGATGGCCGAGATCCGCGTGATGGTCGAGCAGATCGCCGATTCCCTGGTGGACGAGCTGCTGGCCAAGGGCACCCACCAGGCGGACCTGATGGCCGACTTTGCCTTGCGCCTGCCCGCCGAGCTGATCTGCCACATGCTGGGGGTGCCGATGGCCGATGCGCTCTTGCTGACGCAAACGGTGCGCGAGCATTCCCAGGTGCTCGACCTGGCGCCTTTGAACGACACGCAACTGGCCAGCGCCAATGCCGCCACGCTGGACCTCGATGCCTACTTCCGCCCGCTGCTGGCCACGCGCCGCCTGAACCCAGGCAAGGACTTGATCTCCCTGCTCTTGACGGTCGAGGACGACGAAGGCCAGCAGTTCACCGAAGAAGAGATCGTGGCCAACGTGGTGCTGCTCTTCATCGCCGGCCACGAGACCACCTCTGGGATGATCGGCAATGCCCTGATCGCCCTGCACCGCCACCTGCCGCAATGGGAGCGGCTGTGCGCCGACCTCAGCCTCATCCCCTCGGCGGTGATCGAGTGCCTGCGCTACGACAGCTCGGTGCAGCGCACGGCCTACTCGGTGCTCGAGCCCACTGAATACAACGGCCAGGCACTGGTGCCCGGGCAATTCATCGTCATGTTCACCGCCTCGGCCAATCGCGATCCGGACCGCTTCGAAGACCCCGACCGATTCGACATCACCCGCGATGTGGACACGCAGCGTCTGCTGAGCTTTGGCGGCGGCGTGCACTACTGCCTGGGCGCGCGGCTGGCCTGCCTTGAACTGGAGGTCGCGCTGGCCACCTTGATCAGGCGCTTGCCCGGCTTGACCATCGACGACCTGGCTCAGCCCAGTTGGCTGCCCCGCAACACCTTGCGCAGCGTCGAATCACTGCGGGCCCACTGGACGCCTCACGCCTGAGGCCTTCGATCAGGCCTCGCGCAGGCAGTCGACGATCTTCATCTGCGCGGCCCGCACAGCCGGGATGAAACCGCCCAGAAAGCCCATGAGCACCGCGAACGACAGCGTCTGGATGATGATGCCTGGCGTCATGCGGAAGCGGAAACTCATCTCCGAGAAGGTCGCGAAGTTCACCGTGGAGATGTTGACCGACTCCATGGCCGTGGCCGCCAGCAGCCCGACGATGGCACCCACCAGCGCAAAGGCGATGGACTCGCCCAGGAAGGCCAGCAGCACGGCCTCGCGCCGAAACCCCAAAGCGCGCAAGGTGCCGATCTCGCCAACTCGCGAGGCCACAGCGCCGAACATGGTGATCATGGCGCCGATGATGGCCCCGATCGAGAAGATCACCGACAGCGCCAGCCCAAGCAGGCGAATGAACTTGGAGAGCGACTCGGATTGCTCCGTGTAGTAGCGCAGCTCGGTCTTGACATCGACTTCCAGGCGCGGGTCCTTCAGCAACATGTCGCGCATCACGCCGTAGTTGGACGGGTCGGCCAGCTTGAAAACCACGCTGGAGTACACATCGCGGTGGAAGGCCTGCATGATCTGGTCGGAGTCGGCCCAGATCTCGGAGTCAAAAGCTGTGCGCGTGGCGTCGAAGATGCCGACCACCGTCCAGTCGCGGCCAGCGAAGTGCATGGTCTCGCCCACGGCCACGTGCTGGAAGCCCTTGGCCGTGGCGCTGCCGGCGATGACCTCGGAGGTGCCGGCGCGGAACATGCGCCCATCGACGATGCGGATCTGCGGGCGCAGGCGCATGCCGAACTCGGTCACGCCGCGCACAGGCACATTGCTGAGTGTGCCGTTGCTGCGCTTGGGCAGGTTATTGAGCACCACCGGCTCCATGGACACGAGCTTGCGGCCTTGTCCGTCCGTCGCGATGCCGGGCATGGTCTTGATCACACTGGCCTGCGAGCGCGAGATGGCCGAGCCGATCTCAGCGCCGGCGCCCTTGCGCAGCAGTTTGACGTTATCAGGCTGGCCCGTGGCCACCAGGCTCTCTTCGATGCCGGCGCTCATCATCAGCACGGCGGCGAACACGAAGATCACCAGCGCCATGCCGCCGGCCGTCAGCACGGTGGTCACACGGCGGAACCAGAGGTTGCGCAGGATGTAGGAAAGCGGAACGCCTTTGGACATGCTTGCAAATATCCTCAAGCCACGTGGCGCAAGCCATTGACGATGTCGATGCGCGACATCTTCCAGGCCGGCCAGGCAGCAGCGATCAGGCCCACACCCAGTGCCGCGACGATCTGCAGGCCAATGGTGGCACCCGAGACATGGAAGACCTTGAACAGCGAGCCGGTGGCTTTGACGAAAGCGGCGGCCAACGGGAAGGTCACGGCCACACCCACGATGCAGCCAATGATCACGATGGTCAGGCTCTCGCCGAACAGCAGCTTGACCACGAAGCTCGGGGCAAAGCCCAGCGCACGCAAAGTGGCGTACTCGGCCAGGCGCTCACGCGCCGTCATGGTCATGGTGTTGGCCATCACGGCCATGATGATCAGGATCACCACGAAGCTCACGGCACGGATCACCAGGAGGATCGATTCACTCATGGCCACCAGGCCCAGTTGGAAAGACTTCTCGGTCTCGGTGCGGGTTTCGGCCGGTGAGTTGTGAAACAGACCATCGACCTGCTGCGAGACGTAGGACGTTTGCGAAGGGTCCTTGACCTGCACCATGTAGACGCCGACCTGGTTGCTGAGCAGGCTGCTGATGGTTTTCTTGGCCGTGTCCGAGACCATCTGCCAGTGCATCAGCATGGTGTTCTCATCGACTTTTTCGTCTGCGCCATGGTAGATGCCGCGCACGGTGAAGGTCCAGGTGCCGGGATAGATGGTGCCATTGAGCGGCACGTTGTCGCCGATCTTCCAGCCGTACTGGTTGGCCAACTTGCGACCGATGACCACGCCGCGCCGGTCCTTCATGAAGGCCTCGCGCTCAGCCGCATCCAGCAGGTATTCGGGGTAGATGTCGAAGTAGCTGGCGCCATCGACGGCGAACTGCGGAAAGCGGTTCTTCTTGTCGATGTAGTAACCGCCGAACCAGTTGGCCCAGGTCACGCTCTTGACGCCCTCGACGCTCTTGATGCGGGCCGCGTAGGTGATCGGCAGCGGGTAGCCCACCGAGACGGCGCTGCGGGTGATCAGGCGGGTGCTGGAGGTGGCATCCACGCCAGCATACCAAGCTTCGACCACAGTGTTGAGCAAGCCGAAGGCGCTGATGGCCACGACCAGGCCCATCATGGTCAGCAGCGTCCGCAGCCGATGGCGGAACGCGTTCTTGAGCAGCAGCTTGATCAGGAACATGGGCGCTGGATGTCAGTGACCGGCCAGGCCCGGGCCGTCATCGACCAGCACGCCCTTTTCGAGGTGAATCATGCGCCCGGCGCGCGAGGCGGCCTTGGGGTCATGCGTCACCATCACGATGGTCTTGCCCAGATCGCGGTGCAGCTCGTCCATGAGCAGCAGCACTTCTTCGCCCGTGGCACGGTCCAGGTCACCCGTGGGTTCGTCGGCCACGATCAGCGCCGGGTCGGTCACCAGGGCGCGGGCGATGGCCACGCGCTGCTGTTGGCCGCCGGAGAGCTCGTTGGGGTAGTGGTCCATGCGGTCGCTCAGGCGCACCATGCCCAGGCAGGCCTCGACGTGTTCCTTGCGCTGGCGGCGGCTGAGGTTGGTCAGCAGCAGGGGCAACTCCACGTTCTCGAAGGCCGTCAGCACAGGCATCAGGTTGTAGAACTGGAAGATGAAGCCCACGTTGGCCGCACGCCAATCGGCCAGAGAGCCTTCGTCCAAACTGGCGATGTCCACGCCACCGATTTCGATGGTGCCCGACGAGGGCTGGTCGATGCCGGCGATCAGGTTGAGCAGCGTGCTCTTGCCCGAACCGCTAGGACCCATCAACGAGACGAACTCGGCCTTGTGGACTTCCAGGTTGATGTCGGCCAGCACCGTGAGCAGTTGGTCGCCACGCGTGTAGGTCTTGCTCAGGCTGCGGATGGAGATGAGGGGCGTGCCCTCGCGTTGACTCATGGCGCGGCCTCGCTCAGGCGCCAGCCAGCGTCACGCGCGAGCCTGCCTTGAGTTTGGCGGGCGGCTCGAGCACCAGCTTGTCGCCAGCCTTGAGCGCGCCCGTGATTTCACGGACATCGCCCAGCTTGCGGCCCGAGCGCACCGGCACGGCTTCGACCGTGTCCTTGCCATTGGCATTGACCAAGCGGAAAACCACCGTGGCGCCATCGCGTTCTGTCACGGCCAAGGGGTTGACCGCCAGCACGGTTTGCTGATCGGCTTCCGTGATGGGCTGCGACAGGAAGCTGACCTTGGCGCTCATCTCTGGCAGGACGCGCGGGTCGCGCTTTTCAAACTGGATCTTGGTCATGACCGTGGCCTTGGCGCGGTCCACCGTGGGCACGATCCCGGCCACGTGGCCCTTGAGGCGGGCGTCCGGCAGGGCGTCCAAGGTAATTTCGACCGACTGGCCGGGGCGGGCCTTGGACAGGCTGCTCTCGGACACGTCAGCCTCGACCTCAAGGGTCTCCATGTCAGCCATGGTCACCACCGCGCCCTGGGCACCGGCGGCGCTGGACATGGGGGTGATGATGTCGCCGATGTTGGCGTTCTTGACCAGCACCACGCCGTCAAAAGGCGCGCGGATCTCGGTGTAATCACGGGCCACCTTCTGGCCGGCCACCTGAGCCTTGGCCTGCGCCAAGCCCGCTTCGGCGGCCATGTTGGAGGCAAAAGCCGCCTTGTTGCGCGTCAGGGCCTGATCGACCGCCTGGGGCGACAAAAAGCCTTGCGCCTGCAGACCACGGGCACGCGAGAGTTCTGAGCGTGCATTGATCAATTGCACCTTGGTCTGCTGCACATTGGCTTCGGCCTGGTGAACGGCGGCCTCGGCGCCCAGGATGGCGGCGTTGACGTCGCTGGCATCCAGGCGAGCAATGAGGTCGTCCTTCTTGAGGCGGCTGCCTTCACGCACACGCAACTCGATCAGGCGACCAGCGGCCTTGGAGGCCACGGCCGAGCGGCGTTGCGCCACCACATAGCCCGAGGCCGTCAGCTCGACGAACTGCTGAGAGGGTGTGCTGGTGATGACCGTGGTGACTTTGACTTCCGTCTGCTGCGGGAAAGCCACGTAGTAAGCCGCAGCGCCACCGATGACCAGCACCGCCAGCACCCACGGCCACAGCTTCATCTTCTTCTTGCCTGGCGTCATGCCACTACGGTCAATCTTGAGTTGCGAAAGCGTGGAAGGTTGGACTGCTTCGTTCATGGTGGTCATCGACAGGGGCCTGTTTCCTAGTGGATCTCGACGGGCTGCTCACAGAATGCTCTACGGGCCCCGTTGTGAACAGACCGCGAATTTATCCTATATCGGCGGGCAGGAAGGCTTATGAACCGATTGCGCCATGCGAATGTGGGAGGGGTTGTTACCTATTGTTCGCATTAAACGGGCTTGGATGCTGCCTTGAGCGGCTCCAGGCCCACCGAAAGGGTCATTTCGTCACGTTCTGCCACCGGGCGTTTGATGATGCTCGGTTGAGCCCGCATCAAGGCCTGGGCGCTTGTGGCGTCCACCACAGCGGCCTTGGTGGGCTCATCGAGCTTGCGCCACGTGGTGCCTTGGCGGTTGAGCAGCGTCTCCCAGCCCAGGGCATCGACCCAGGCCGCCAGGCGGTCGGCGGGCACGCCCTGCTTCTTGAAATCGTGGAAGGTGTGGGCGATGCCTTGCTCGGTCAGCCAGGCACGGGCTTTTTTGACAGTGTCGCAATTGGGGATGCCGTAGAGGGTCAGCATGGTGATGAAAGTGTTTGGGGGAAATCGTCCAGATTGCACGGTAGCATGACGCCCATGAACACCACGACCACCAACGCCGACCCTCAGGAGCTGGCCAAATTCAGCGAACTGGCCCACAGCTGGTGGGACACCGAGAGCAAGATGTTTGGCCCCCTGCACAAGATCAACCCTTTGCGCCTGGACTGGATCGACCAGTTGGCCAACCTCAAGGGCAAGCGGGTGGTGGATGTCGGTTGCGGCGGCGGCATCCTGGCCGAATCCATGGCCAAACGGGGCGCCGACGTGCTGGGCATCGACCTGGCCGACAAGCCCTTGAAGGTCGCCCAACTGCACGCCATGGAGACCGGCGTGAGCAACCTGGCCTACCGCGCCGTGGCGGCCGAAGCCCTGGCGGCCGAACAGCCCGCCGGTTTCGATGTGGTGACCTGCATGGAAATGCTGGAGCACGTGCCCGATCCCTCGTCGGTGGTGCGGGCCTGTGCGCAAATGGTCAAGCCGGGCGGCTGGGTGTTTTTCTCGACGCTCAACCGCAATGCCAAGAGCTTTTTGTTCGCCATCGTCGGTGC